>JANPAU010000057.1:0-17507 GCA_031430055.1 Akkermansiaceae bacterium
GGCTTGGGCTTCCGCCGAGAGCGGCTCGGGTGGAGGTGGCGGCGGCGGCAGGGCGATGGGCTTGATTTTGCGGACGGTGATGGTGCGCCCGCCTTGCTGGATGGATTTGCTTTCGAGCACGTCCTTGGCAGGGACGATGAACTTGGGTTTCGGCGGCTCGGGCGGTGGCGGGGTGCCGTCCGGGATGCTGCCTATAATGCGGGCAGTAGTGGAAGATGTCGCCTGTTCCTCGGGGAATGAATCTTTCGCGTCCTGAGAAAGGACGGGCAGGCGGCTAGCCATCACGGCCAAAATTAAAAGTGGAATTACTTTCATGGGGAAGGTTGGTGGAGTCCTTCCTGGTGGACGGGGAGTGATAAAGCCGCACATAGTCGACCGCAACGGCCTTTGGCCACCTCCGAGAAGACAGCTTGGACATGCGCCGCTGCCTCCCCGGCCGTTTGGTCGGTTTGGCAGCAATGTTAGCGGTCATTGCTAACCGCTATGTGCGAGGTTTATCAAGCCTCGTCCATTTGAATGGACTTGTGGAGATAGCCGCAAATTCCAAGACTTTGCAAGTGAGAAGATGGGGAATATTGAGAATTTAAACCTCCAATCCAGAAAAAATCCCATCATACCCACATCCGAATCAATCGACCTCGCGCGCCGCCTCAAGCTGGTGCTCACCATTGATGATAAACGCAAGGCGGACGATCCGCTGAAACTCTTTCCGGCACTCCGCATGAATGTGGTAGATGAAGCAAAGGATCTTGAAGACGCCGACGGGATCACGGGTTCTCCCGAAGCTGCGCCACTCGGGATGCGGACAAGACGCCGAAACTCGCGAAAATCGAGTTTCAGCCGCGCCGCCTGCGGGGGTAGTGACGCCGGTCTGAGCGGAAACTGGCGGGTCTGCTTGTGCGAGACGTGACGGCGGTAAATTCATGTAATTTGATTTCTAAAGAGTTGTGAGTGCCGTGGACCTTGGTTCTTGGGGTTCGAGTAGGGTTGGGAACGGTGGAAACGATTGTTTCCATGGCGAATTGTCCATTGTTAGCAGGATGACGGGAAATGGTGATGGATATTTAACTGAGCTGTCGGTGCTTCGCGGTTGGACGTTTGAAATTTCCGACTCATGCTCTCGCCATGAACCTGCAAGGCCCACTTTCCCGGAAAATATTTTCAGTCGCCAAGGAACTCATCCCGGGTGGGGTGAACTCGCCGGTGCGGGCGTTCCGCAATGTCGGCGGCGAGCCATTTTTCGTCCGCCGGGCGAAGGGCTGTCGCATTGAAGATATCGATGGAAAGCACTACATTGATTACATCGGTTCGTGGGGGCCGAACATTCTTGGGCACGCACCGATCGCGATTACCAACACGATCCACGAGGTCGCCAAGAGTGGGATTTCCTTCGGGATTCCCAATCTGTATGAAGTGGAAATGGCTCGGAAAATTTGCAGTTGGGTGCCGTCGGTGGAGAAAGTCCGGATGACTTCATCCGGGACGGAGGCGACGATGTCAGCCATTCGTCTTGCGCGTGGGTTCACGAAGCGCGACTACATCGTCAAGTTCGACGGGTGTTATCACGGCCACAGCGACTCGCTTCTGGTGGCGGCGGGGTCTGGGGCGTTGACTCATGGGGAGCCGGATTCGGCCGGTGTTCCTCAGGCATTCGCGGAAAAAACCATTGTGCTCTCCTACAATGATCCGGAATCGCTCGAAGCACTTTTTACGGCCCGGGGTGAGGAAATTGCAGCGATCATTGTGGAATCCTATCCGGCGAATGCTGGACTGGTTTTTCCGAGGCCGGGCTACCTTGAGCTGCTTTCCACGATCACGAAAAAACACGGGGCATTGCTGATTTTTGACGAAGTCATGACCGGTTTCCGGCTCGGCAAGGCGGGCGTGCAGGGGCTGGAAAACCTGACGCCGGACCTCAGCTGCTTCGGTAAGGTCATCGGCGGCGGGCTGCCGGTCGGAGCCTTCGGCGGGCGTGCGGAGGTGATGGACATGCTTGCGCCGCTCGGCCCGGTGTATCAGGCAGGAACCCTGAGTGGAAATCCGCTGGCGATGGCGGCTGGACTCGCTCAACTCCGAGAGCTGGAGGATCGGTCGGGATTTGGACGTTTGGAACAACTCGGAGCGCATTTCGAAAAAGGCCTGCGGCAGTTGTTGGCTGGAAAGGGCGTGCCTCACCGTTTCAACCGCGTGGGGTCGATGTTTTGCTTGTTCTTCACGAATCGGGAAATCGTTAATGTGGACGATGTGATGAAACAGGATTTGGAGTTTTTCAAAAAGTTCTTTTGGGGCTGCTTGGACAAGGGGATTTATTTAGCTCCATCGCCATATGAAACCGGATTTATTTCCCTCGCCCATACTGAGGCAGATCTGGATGACACGCTGACGGTGTTCGGTGAGGTTTTGGCTGCGATTTAGGTGGTGGATTCTCAAGAATACGGATTGCGCGATCACAAGGCGGCGGGCAGGCTTCTGATCACGTTCATCCATGTTTCCTCTCCGAAAAATTCTTCCTGAATGATGAATAAACCCATTGGTGTTCCGTCCAAGATCGCGCAGGAGCCTGTCGGTTCCGTCGATTTGGATGCTTCCATGAACGATCCAGACGATGATTTTCGACTGGTCGCGCTGGCGCAGAAAGGGGACACACGTTCCTACGACGCGCTGGTCACCCGCCACCGAGGAAGGATTTTCGCCATGATTCGTAATATGATCCACCAAGAAGCCGACGCATGGGACCTCACCCAAGAGGTTTTCATCAAGGCGTGGAATGCCTTACCGCGGTTCGAAGCCAAGGCGAAATTCACCACTTGGCTTTACCGGATCGCTCACAACACGGTCTATGACTGGGCGAGGAAACGGAAAATCGAGAGTGCAGGAGAACTGAATGACGAGATTTTCGAAAGAGAGCGGATCGATTCGGCTTCTTTCACCACTCCGTCCGGCGGTGAGTCCCCTGATGCTACGATGGCTCAAGGCGAACTCAGGGCCAAAATCCAAGTCGCCTTGGGGAAACTTTCTCAAGAACATCGGGAAGTCGTCATTCTCAAGGATGTGCAAGGACTCTCCTACAAGGAAATCGCTGAGGCGATGTCGAGCACACTCGGCACCGTGATGAGCCGCCTTTTTTACGCACGCCAAAAACTCCAAACCTTGCTAAAAGATGAATATGAATCCCGATGAAGCAACGCTGGCCCTTTGGTTAGACGATGAATTGACAGGAGCCGATCTCACCGCTGTCGAAACGTGGGCCGCTGGACAGCCTGATCAAATTGCGGCTCGCAGCGAGATTCGTCGTTGGCGCGCCATGGTGGCTTCGGCGATTCCTGCATCTGAAGAGCCGCCGTTCCCGGATTTTTTTAACAGCAGGGTGCTGCAAGCGATTCGAGAGCAGGCACCACAACCGCAAGTCGCGGAGAAGGCATCGAACTTTTGGAATTCTTGGCTGATGCCGGTCGCTGCCTGCGCGGGCATGGCGCTGACGTTTTGGGTGGGTTCGAAAACCCACTCTGCACCCGAATACGACGTTGCAGGTGCTCCCAGGGCGATTCCTGTTGAACCGGTCGTCTACACTCCGGTAAGTGGCGTGAATGCAGAGTGGTTTGCCAGCACGGAGGCCTCTGCGACCGTCATCGTCCTGAGTGGAGTGACAGCGATCCCGGATGCTACGGATTTCTCAGAAACGGTCTATCTGCCGATGGATCGTGAAATGGACTCCACCGCAGGTAATGCATCGGAACCGACATCAAAGTTGAGCCAATGATGACCGACCGAGGATTGATTCGGTGGGCTGTGGGGATTACACTTCTCGTGCTTTGCTCATTGGCATTTTCCCAAGATGATCCGGGAAAGGCGGTTCTTGGGCGAGTTAGTGTGACAGTTTACTATGCCACCGACGGAGACCCGGGAATCGCTGGGAAAAGAACGGCACCCGTCAGCGTAGCAACCGAAAAACGCCTACGTGGCGAAGAGCGACTCCGATTCACCCACTACCGGATTTTAGGCCAAGACGTGCAACCCCTCTTGCGGAGTTATGAAAGTTGGGCGCAACCGTTGAAACCCTCCGACGAAATTCTCGTACGCTTCGAGGCGCGAAGTTTTCCGACCGAGCAAGTGACAGGCTTGGATCTCGAACTCTGGCTCAGTCGGAAGAAGATCTTGAAAATGGATGCCCGCTTGGAAGGGGATCGCTCGCTTTTCGTGCTCGGTCCCGAGTGGCGCGGTGGGCGCTTGATTATCGGCGTTGCTCTTGCGCCGCAGAAGAAACCGGGTTCATAATAAGATCATGAAATGGTTCACTAGTATCTGGCTGGCCCTTACCGCGATCACTCACGCACAAGGTCTCGAATTCGCAGAATTGATCAAAATCGTTAGCGCCCCTGCGGATGCTACGATCGTCACGGCGGAGTTTCCGTTTACCAACAAGGGGGATAAGCCCGTGACTATCGCGAAGACTGATCCCGGATGTTCCTGTCTCAAGGTCGAGATCTCGGGCGGGAAACTCAAGTATGCCCCGGGCGAATCGGGCGTCGTGCGGACCACCTTTGAAATGGGAAATTTCTCAGGAACCGTCGATAAAATGGTCGCTTTGTGGATCGACAATGATGCGCCGGATAAACCTTCGAAACAACTCACCGTGCGAGTGAACATTCCGGTGTTAGTCGGGATCGAACCTAAAACCCTAAAATGGGATGTGGGCACCAAACCCGAGCCCCAGACCATCGAAATCCGCATGGCCGAAGGTAAGCCAATCCACGTGGTGGGGGTGAAGTCTTCATCCGAGTCCTTTTCCTGCGAAGTCAAGACGGTGGAACAGGGCAAGAAATACGATCTCATCGTGACCCCCAAGGATTTGAATGGACCCGGGATGAGCGTCATTCGGATCGAGACCGACTCGGAGATTTCCAAACACCGCACGCAACAGGCATTTGCCGTGGCCCGCAAGCCGATACCAGTTTCAGTTGCTCCGAAGCCATGAGTGCAATTGGTCAGTTAGTAACGATCACTTTTGTCTCCCTGATCGCAGCAGGTGGTACATTTCTTTTCACGGGGCCTCCTGCGCGAATGTTTATCTGCGACCCAGCGACTCTTAAACCAGGTGAGATTTGTCTCCAACAGATCCCCTTGGATATGAATGTCCTCTGGGTCGATGCTCGGTTACGGAAGGACTGGGAAAAATCAGGAGTAAATGGATCCATTCTATGGAATCTCGATCCTGCAGAGAACATGCAAGTCTTCGAAGCTGAGGCGGCGATGCGGATCATGGAATCCCCGCGAGTCATCGTTTACTGCGGCGACGAAAACTGTGGGATCAGCCGGCAGATCGCAGATCGGATCCTGGGCTTACAGTTAAGCGCAGAGGTTTCAGTATTACGCGGCGGATGGCGTGCTTTAAAAGAAGCCAAGCGTATCAAGGGTTCCAATCCAGCGTCTTGAGAGTGAGGGCTTCGAGGTATGGCATAGAGGGATTGTCCTCGGTGTTCCATCGTAACATCACGGTGCAAGCCTTCGCCTTGCCATAACTTAGGCTGAATGTGCCATCTTCCAGCATCTCGCCGATCTTCGATTGTCTGCCAAAGTAAGCACGAGTGATTTCCTTAGTGTTGTCCCGCGAGAGAAGTTTGAGAGTGAGCTTCTTCTCACGATTCGGGACGTGCTCTTCGTTGCAGGACGCCACCGCAGAGACGGTGATTTGAAAGACTCCTGCTTTATCGGATGGGGACTTGGAGTAGGCCGCAAGACGCCCTCCGAAGGTATCGAGAAATGGATCCACCACTACCTTCGGATTACCTGTGCCACGCGTTCTCACTAAGACTGTTTGGGAACTGATGGGCTTTCCATCGACTATGAAATCCACATTGTGATAGAAATCGATCACTTGCTCTACCGCGTTCGTCTCTTGGGCATCGACTTCGATTTTGCTCGTCGTAGGAAGTGGGCCAGCGAGACAGGACTTCGCGAGTTCCGCTTCTGGCGTTTGAGTTTCCAAGTAGGGCAAACGCTCAGCGAGGGTCTTAGCCGTGAGAAATTTTTCCAAGATCTCCATGGCCGCCATGCCTGGGGTGGTGGTTTCCATTCCACCGGGTAGAGTTGGGGGAGGAGCAATGATCAGCGGTTGTTCCGGCGCAGGCACGGGTAAACTCTGGATACGATTTTCTCCGGGTTCGGCTGGTGGTGAAATAGGACGGGTGTCGCCGGGTAAAATCGGGTTGACGGCGGGAGGTGGCAATGACTTGCCGCGAGAATTAGGCTTTTGCCTGCTATTAAGGAATGTCAAGACCCCGAAGACGAGGGCTCCTGCGGCTAAACAGAATATAAGTGGCAAGAGGAAGCGAGCTAACCGACTTTTCGCATGGGGGTGACGGCCGAGTGGAGCAGGCTCTCTGGAGCTTGCTCCGTCACGATTGGGTTCAGGCATTTGTTTGGCGATAGGCTCGCCATGATTGCTACGAGCCGGCAACTGCCGTGGCTCAGGTCGGAGAGCTGCCGCAGTGGCGGGTGGCGAAGAAATCGGCTCGAGCAGCGTCGGTATCTGAAGCGGAGGTGGTGAGAGCTGGGCTGGAGTCGCGTCCACAGGAAGCAAGCTGGGGGCAGGTAAGGGGACTACAGGAGAGTGAATCTGCGATTCGACAACGGCACTCACCAAGGGGGTGAGGCTAGTGGTCTGAACGGGAGCTTGAACGGGAGTGGAGTAGGGTGCTTGGATCACCACACGGCAAGTGGGGCATGGCCCGGTGACTCCCGCGAAGCTGGTAGGTACTGTCAGCTTGATGCTGCAGGCCGGGCACGTGAATGTGATAGTGTCAGTTGCCATTTGGATTAACGCGGAATCTACGAAATTATCATAGAGTCGTCAATCCTTCAGAAAAGTTAACTAAAATTTGCACCAATTCTCCCGATTATGCGGCTTTGCGCATCAAGGCGATTAGGACGCCTTGGATGATTAGCTCCTGCGCTGGAATGAGATCGGGGAAATCAGGGTTTTCCGCGCGTAGGAATGGTTTACCTTTTTCTACAAGATATCGCTTCAATGTGGTTTCGCCGTCGATCAGCGCCGCGACAATGTCGCCCTTACGAGGCTCTCGAAATTCGAGGATTACCGTATCTCCCGAGCAAATGTGGGCATCAATCATCGAGTTTCCCCGGACTTTGAGAGCGAAAGTGCGGGAATTGCGCGGAATTCCTAGAGCTGTAACGTCGAGAGCGATGCAACCTTGGCGCTCCTGCTCGACGTCTTGGGACATCCCCGCTGCAATCGATCCGTAAATCGGAATGTCCACAATTTCTCCGCGATCCAATTCATCCGGGAAAATGACTGCTCTGGCTTTGCCGGGCAGTCTTTGGATGACCCCTTTTCGTTCAAGAGCCCGCAGATGACTCATGGCGGCGGTCTGACTCGCGAATCCGAAATAATGTTGGATCTCGCGGGTAGAGGGCATGAGGCCTGACTGGCGCTGTGATTTCCGAAGGTAGTCGAGTATCTCCTGTTGGCGGTGGGTAAGGTCAGCTTGCATCGTTTTTATGAACAGTGTTCCTTAGAACAAACTCGATTTGCGGCAGCGATGCAAGGGGAATTTTCTACAAAGGAATTTTCTGTAGCAGAGTTTGTAGCGCATGGTGGAAAGGGGCGAGGTTGGGCGGTTAGGCTCCGAGTTTTTGCAAGGCGAGGCCATTGAGCCATGCCACACTTATTGGTTCGACTTGTCGAACGCCGCGTCGAAGGCGATTTTACTCGTCGGGAAATCCACGGCGCGGACAAATGCTGCGGCCTCTTCACCGCCGTGAACGCGATCCATACGGATGTCCTCCCACTCGACGGAGAGCGGCCCGGAGTAGCCGACATCGTTGAGCGCGACGATGATATCCTCGAACTCAATGTCGCCGTGGCCGAGTGAACGGAAATCCCAAAAACGCCGGGCATCTCCGAAATCTGTGTGCCCGCCGAAGACTCCGACCGAACCGTCACCGTGGTTCCACCAAGCGTCTTTCATATGAACATGATAGATTCGGCTACCAAGATCGCGGATGAATTTCACGTAGTCCACGCCCTGATAGCCCAGGTGGGATGGATCATAGTTGAAGCCGAATCGTTTGTGATTTCCAACGGCGGCCAGAGCGCGCTGGGCGGAGGCGATGTCGAAGGCGATTTCCGTGGGGTGGACTTCGAGTGCGAAGTTCACATCGAGTTTATCGTAGGCGTCCAAAATCGGCAGCCAGCGCTTGGCGAAGTCCTTGAAGCCCTTTTCATAGTAGGCTTGTGAGGTCGGCGGGAAGGCGTAGAGCGAGTGCCAGATCGAGGAACCGGTGAAGCCGTTGACGACGGCCGGGAAATCATCCTTCCCCTTGCGACCGGGCTTGGCATTGAAGAATGCACGCGCGGCCTTGCCGGTGGTGATCATTTTTTTCGCTGCCCGCTTGCGGACACCTTCTGGATCACCATCGCCCCAAACGTCTGGTGCGAGAATCGCCTTGTGCCGCTCGTCGATGAGATCGCACACGGCTTGGCCGACGAGGTGATTGGAAATTGCAAAACAGGTCAGCCCGTGATCGGCGAGCAGCTCCCATTTTTCCTTCACATAATTCTTGTTGGAGACTGCGGCATCCACGTCGAAGTGGTCGCCCCAGCAAGCGAGTTCAAGGCCGTCGTAGCCCATTTCATAAGCCAGCGGGGCGAGTTCTGTGAGCGGGAGGTCGGCCCATTGGCCGGTGAAAAGTGTGACGGGGCGTGACATGATTTCGTGGGGTTGGTTGATATGAAGAGAGTGCTGCAAAGCATTCTAATAAATAAAGCAAATTTCTCACTGGATTCGCTAGCGGCACGGCGGATTTTTGCACGGGGTCATTGGCTACGTGTGGTGAGGGTGGCGAAGGCGAGGCAATGGTTGAATCGGTTCATCGCGTGGTAGTAGCTTCATCTTGGAAAGCAAACCCGCCCGGGGTGTTGGTGAAGGCACCTCCGGCGACACCCTCGTCGAAGCACAAGCAGCATACGCCTACTCACCCACCCACGGCCGCATCCAAGTATGACTACGTCGTGAATGAACTTGGCTAGCGCACCGGAGTGAACACCAGCGGCAGTCAGTTTCCCACGCTGCCCGTCTGGCTATGGGGCTACAACGCTCTCGGCCAAGTCACCAGCGCGGCTGGCCAGAGTCCTGAAACTGGCCTGCGTCATCGTCATTTCCACCGGCCTCAAAGCTCGTGAAAAACTCACCGATCGGCTCCATGGTATTCTCAATCGCGTCTGCGCCAAATCACTCGGCTATCACAAAGCCGACACCTTGAGGAAACGCCTCATCCCCGGCGCGCGCGAGCACTCCGAAGTATTCGCCTTCATCCGCTTCGGTGGTCCTCCCACCAACAACCATGCCGAACGCGCGCTCCGGCCTTTGGTGATCTTCCGCAAAGTCTGCATGGGAACCCGCAGCAAACAAGGCTCGGAGAACATCGACATTTTCAGCAGCCTGACCCATACCGCCAAACTCCAGAACTGCTCCGCGCTCGACCTATTCCAAAATCTTCTAACCGGCACCGCCGCACAAGCCCAGGCGGCTCTTTTCAGCAATTCCTCCTGACATGAAAACAGCTAAACTGTTACCAGAGACTTCGTGGACTTTGCAGGAGCGCCTGGGAGTGGATATCAAGCAGAGGCAAAGGCAGACTTGAAAATGAACTCGTCAGTGATCATCCCGATATGCTCGACGACGAGATCCGGCTGATAGGCAAAGCGAGTGAGATCCTCACGTTTGGTGCCGCCGCTAAGTACGAGCACGCTCCGGTATCCCATCTGCACAGCGCCAAGAATATCGGTATCCATCGTATCGCCGACCATCACAGTCTCGTCCGTGGAAAGACCCATTTCCTTTCGCGCGGCACGCATCATGATGGGGCTGGGTTTCCCCACCGAAAACGCCTGCACTCCAGTGGCTCGCTCGATCATCGCCACAATCGCGCCACAACCAGGGCGGATGCCGTTTTCGGTCGGACAATTAGGGTCGAGATTCGTCGCGATCAAGCGCGCGCCTTTTTCCACGAGCCTTACCCCACGCTCGATCATTTCAAAAGTCAGCGTCCGTCCTTCGCCCACGACCACGAAGTCAGCCTCATCATCAACAATCGTGTAGCCATTCCGGTGAAGCGCTGCGGCGAGGCCGTGCTCCCCAATCACATACGCAGTGCCACCGGGTTTCTGGATGGCAAGGAAACGGGCCGTCGCCATTGCGCAGGTGAAGACATCATCCTCCTTGGCGTCGATGCCAAGTCGGCAAAGCTTCAGTGCCACGTCGCGTCGGGCGCGCTGGGAGTTGTTGGTGAGGTAGCGGAAGGGAATTCGGAGATTTCGCAAGCGGTTGACGAAGTCGAGTGCGCCGGGGATGAGTTCGGAACCTCGGTAAATTACTCCGTCCATATCGAGAAGAAAGCCTATGTTTGCCATGGTGCCACTCATTCAGCATAGGCAGGGCCAAGTCTCGAAACCCCTTCGCTAAATGAATGAATCCGCCTCATACTCACCGACCAGTCGCATGATTCCAACAGCTACAAATACAACCGCTTCGTAAAATAAAAAAAATAAAAAGACAAAAATAAAAAGACAGGCTTTTTATAAGATTCGAGAAGCAAATGATGGACTACCCCCATCATCTATCCGGTGGGATGCGCCAACGCGTCGTCATCGCCATGGCTCTTGCCTGCAAGCCCTCATTACTCATCGCCGATGAGCCAACCAACAAATAAAAAGACAGGCTTTTTATAAGATTCTTATTGCCTGTCTGTTTTTCCCTGCTATTCTCATGTCAAACATGACCGTGAGTAACCGTAAAAGATGGATTGTGCCGTGGAAGAATTCCCGGACGAAACCGGCGATTTATCACTGTTTAAGCCGTGTGGTGGATCGGCAGTTTGTGTTTGAGGTGGATGAACGGGAGCATTTTCGGATGCTGATGCGAATGTGCGAGAAATTTACGGGGTGCCGGGTGCTGTCGTATTGCGTGATGTCGAATCATTTTCACATTCTGCTGGAGGTGCCGCCGATGCCGGAGGATGGGATCTCGGATGAGGAGCTGTTCCAACGGCTGGGCGTTTTCTATAGCGAGGCACAGGTGGCGGAAATCGTGAAGGAAATGGCGGAGGCGGCAACGCCGCGCAGGCGAGGAGAGTTTGAAATGGCTGCTCTCGATGAAAAGGGCGCGCCTCTAACAAAGGCTCAGGAATTGCTGATGGCGGAGAAGCAGGCAGCCCATCTGGTGGCGGAGATTCGTAGCCGTTATACTCGGCGGATGCATGATTTGAGTGAGTTTATGAAGTCTCTGCTCGAACGTTTTACCAAGTGGTTTAACCGAATGCATTCGCGCTCAGGTACTCTTTGGGAAGAGCGGTACAAGAGTTTGATCGTGGAGGATGGCACGGCAGCTCGGATGATGGCGGCTTACATTGATTTGAATCCCGTGCGAGCAGGAATGGTGGTGGACCCAGCGGAGTATCGATGGAGCAGTTATGGCGAGGCGGTGGGTGGCGGGAAGAAGGGGAATGGCAAGAAGGCTAGAGAAGGCTTGGTGAGAGCTTGGTTGTGCAATGAGGGGGTGGGTTTCGATGCAGAAAGGTGGCCGGAAGTATCGCGCTTGTATCGGCGGATGATGGGAATCGCGCTTGGGAAAAAACCGGGACGAGCTGTTATCCAGAAAGCAGGGCAGAGTATGACAAAGACATCAGAAAAGCTGCTAGATAGTGCTGACAACGAGACGGTCCTTAAAGATTTGAGAGTGGCGAAGATG
This sequence comes from Akkermansiaceae bacterium, assembly GCA_031430055.1. GTDB lineage: Bacteria > Verrucomicrobiota > Verrucomicrobiia > Verrucomicrobiales > Akkermansiaceae > Luteolibacter. The sequence continues at coordinate 11,769 of JANPAU010000057.1, forward strand.
CTGCGCTGCCGCGTGCGCTATTTCACCGACGGTGCGGTGATCGGCAGCAAAGAATTCGTGAACGAGGCGTTTGCGAGTGTGCGGGAGCGATTTGGAGCCAAGCGAAAGGATGGTGCGCGGAAATTGAAAGGTGGAGGCGCGGCGGCGAGCGGGATCTTGTGGAGCTTGAGAGATCTTCAGAAGGGGATTTCTTGAATAATGACGGTCAATTGAGCGGACCCCGTCTACTGGCACTTACAATGAGTGCGTGCCATCCCACAAATCACTGACGTCACAGTGGGAGAACTCGCCATCGCATGAACGAACTCTCACACCATGCCTAAAAGAATCCCATCCTCCGAGTTCAACGCCATCCTCACCGCCCACGGTTTTGACTCTATATCAAAACGCCGCAGCCACGCCAAATACTGGGATTCAGACGGCCATCCCGTCATCATCCCCATCCTCGTAAAGATATTCCCGTCGGCACCCTCCGCTCCATGATCCATTCTGCGGGATGTCGGGGAATTGGGTCGATTGCTTGTGTCCGATTTCGCACCCAACCGCCACTAACAGCCTTGTCGGCAGCATCACCCATATCATGAACCTCAACTCCCGTCTCAACGTGCGCCCCCGCTAGTGCGCTGCAGGCCTCACTCCACCGGGGACAGGCTTGTCATGGGTGTGTGGCGTAGGGATGTGACAAAGTGGCACCAGCGGTTTGATCATCAAGGGGAATCCGTTTATTTGGACTGTTCCAGCATTAGCAGCAGCGGTGCTTCCGCACGTTTGCGGAGGGATTCTTCCATTTCTACGCGCGGTTGGAGGGTGTCGAGGCAGTCGCGGAGTTTTTGGAGAGTGTTCATTTTCATGTAGCGGCAGTCTGCGCAGGCGCAGCGGTCGGTGGGGCCAGCGATGAGGTTCTTGTCCGGGCATTCTTTGCGCAGGCGGTGGAGCATGCCGCTCTCGGTGACGACGATGATGTCTCTAACTGGGGCGTTCTTGCAGTAGGAAATCATTTTCTCGGTCGAGCAAACTTCGTCGGCTAACAGGCGGACGGCCTGCGTGCATTCCGGGTGGGCGACGACGAGGGCGTCGGGATACTCGGACTTGATGCGGTTGATCGAGTCGCGGGTGAACTCGACGTGCACATAACAGTTACCCTTCCAGAGGTCCATCTTGCGGCCGGTTTGTTCCATGACCCAGGCGCCGAGGTTTTCGTCGGGGACGAAGAGGATCGGCCGATCTTTGGGGGCGAGGTTGACGATTTTAATCGCGTTGCCAGAGGTGACGATGACGTCGCAGAGGGCTTTGACGCCGCCGGAGCAGTTGATATAGGCGATGACGTAGTAGTTTTTCTCGGCGTTGGCTTTGAGAAATGCTTCGAGGTCGGGCGCGGGGCAGGATTGTTCGAGTGAGCAACCGGCATCGGCATCCGGGAGGACGACGATTTTTCCAGGGTTCACGATTTTCGCGGTTTCCGCCATGAAGTGGACACCGCAAAAGACAATGACGTCGGCATTGGTGGCCTTGGCATGATAGGCCAGACCTAACGAGTCACCCACGTAGTCGGCGACGTCTTGGATGTCGCCGGTCTGATAGTTGTGGGCTAGGATGACGGCGTTCCTGGCTTTTTTAAGGGCGAGGATTTGCTCCTTGAGGTCGAGGGCGGCGGGCATGGCGTGATGGGCTCCAGCGGTTAGTTTTAAACGGAAGGCGCGGCGGTGATGACTTCGATGGTGCCGGTGTGTTTGGCACCGGGGCGGACGATGAGGTTGGCAGTGCGGACGAGTCCTTGGAGGTGGGCACGCTTTTCGAGAGTGATGGCTCCGGAGCAAAAAATCTGACCGCGGACGTTGCCGTCGATGTAGGCGGTTTCTGCGTTGACTGGGTTAAGGAACTCGACGCGGGCGTTTTTCTCAACGCGGAGATTTCGGCATTGGACATTGCCGGTGATTTTTCCGCTGGTCCGGATGATGACGTCGCCGGTGCATTCGACTGAACCGGCGAGTTCGCCGAGGACTGTTAGGTCGTGGCATTGAATATTGACGCCGGCGACAGTCCCGGATTTTTGGATGATGACGTTGCCGCCAGTCTGGATGCGGCGGTTCCAGTAGGTGATGATTTCGTGGTCTTGCAGGCTGACATAGCCACTGCACTTGGGGCATTGGCTGGACTGTGCTTCGCCGACGGTCGAGTAAGAGTGACCGCAATCGAAACAGGAGATTTGGCGGGAGGGTCTAGCAGGATTAAAGATGCGTTGTAGAAACGACTGTGGCGCTTGGACGACGGGGCCACGACGGAGGAATGGCTGGAGCTTCGGAGTTTCCGGCTGGGCCTCTTCGGGGTCGGAATCCTTGCGGGGCGCTTTCAAGCGAGTGATCGGACGGGTCCGCACGACGCCCTTGCCGGCTCGGACTTGGAAGTTTGCACGGCAAGCCCGGCACTGGGTGGATACCACGAGTGCGGGCTCGAACTGAGATTCTCCGCATTCCGGGCACGTTACCTCGATGCGATGGCGCGGAAGTTCATCGGCCATGGCAGCGGGAGTCGAGGACCGCGGGAACTTTTTCCGCAGAGTTAGGAAACAGTGCCAGCAAGGGTACCTTGTTTGGGTGCTTCAGGGGTGGCAGCAGCCGGAGCGGCTGGTTTAGCCGCAGCCTGGGAGGACGCCGGGGCTTGCGCGGGGGTGCCGACGGTAGATTTTCCGACGAAAATGGCACCTGCTTCGATGGCGAGGGTCTTGGCCTTGATGTCGCCGACGACTTCACCACTGGCCTTGAGTTCGACGCGATCGGTGGCGGTGATATTGCCGTGGACCTTGCCGTAAATGATGACCGTTGCAGTTTTAATCTCCGCCTTGATGCGGGCATTTTCGCCGACAGTGAGGCTACCGTCGGAGTTGATTTCACCTTCGATTTTACCATCGACGACGAGGTCATTGGTGAATTTGACGGTGCCTTTGATTTCGACATCCGTGGAGAGAATATTGCGGGTGGCTGCGGGGGCGGTTCGAACCGGGGCGACGGATGCTGCGGCTTGCTGCGTGCCGTAAGACGGGGAAGTGGACTCCGGATGGCGGATTTCCGGAAGTGGGGGAGCGGTCCGTTGAGATTCGCTATTGTCTTGGCCGATTACTTTTTTAAACACGATGTGGGAGAGTGGTTGGAGTTAAGATGATGTCAAATTGATTTGTCGCTTACGGCTTGGGGAGCGGGGGTGTTTCTGTTTCTGGTCCCGGGGCTGGAGTTTCTGGCTGGGCGGGGGAAGGGGTGATGGTAACTCCGGGTGGCAGAGATGATTTGAGAGCTTCCATCGGGTCTGCCGCTGCGGGTGGAGTGGCCGGGACTGGCGGGGGCTCGATTTCAACGGGAGCTTTCGCCTTGAGAGCGGTGATTCGTTTGCCAGCGGTGTCGGCGAAACTGCTTTCCGGGAAATCGGTCTTCACCTTGGCGTAAAAAGGTTCGGCTTTATCAGGTTCTCCTGCTGCTTTTGCTAAGTCGCCCAGGGAAATCAAGGCAAACGGGGCGATGAAGCGGGCGGTGGGATCGGACGAGAGATCTTCAAAGATCTTCACAGCGTCGCCCGATTTCCCCAGAATCATCAGCTTGGATCCGAGGCTGGCCTTGGCTGTGGGAATGGCGGGGTGCTTCGGAGATGAGGCGATGAAGTTCTGGAGAGTGCCGACGGCTTCGTCTTTTTTGCCTGCCGTCCACTGGCTGTTGGCGAGCAGGACCATGGCGCTGCCGGCGGCGAGGGTGTCTTTGTTTTGATCGACGACCGCTTGCAGCGAGACGAGATCTTCAGCCTTGACCAATGCGGCACCGGCAGTTTGTTGGCGGCTTGTTTCGACTCCTGAGTAGACCACCGCAGCAATTCCGCCGAGGGCGAGCAAGATCGCGAAGACGATGATTCCCTTTTGGTTGCGGTTGAGAAATTCCTCAAATGCATTCGGGCCTTGTGAGATTTCGGCAAGTGGGGCGGAGGATTCTTTGAGATCAGCGGACATGATAGGAAACGCGCAAAGTTGCGTAGACCGATCAAAGCGGCAGTGGCGTCGAAATCAATGCGTAAGTCGGGAAGTTTTTCGATTTCCCCAGATTGGGCGACTTGCTTGGGTTTAGAAATGGATTTTTCATGGTCAGAGCTGAGTAGGGTGGCTAGTTTTCCGGCGCATGCCGAAACGAGTTTACGTGGTCGCGGGAGAGTTGAGCGGGGATGCTCATGGCGCGGGATTGTTGCGAGCGTTGAAGGAAATGGTGACCGGCGTGGAAATTCACGGGGTGGGCGGGCCGGAGATGAGAAATGTCGCGGGAGCCGGGCTGCGGGACTGGGTGGAGGACGCGGCGGTGATGGGGATTTGGGAGGTTCTGAAGCGCTACGGGTGGTTCAAGGAGCGATTTGCAGAGATGCTGGCCGAGTTGAAGAAGTTCCAACCGGATGTGTTGCTCTTGATCGACTATCCCGGCTTCAATTTGCGTTTCGCGGATGCGGTGAAAAAGGAATGCCCGGCGACGCGGATCATTTACTACATCAGCCCGAAAGTCTGGGCTTGGAACAAGCGGCGCATTCCGATCATGGCAAATCTACTGGATGAAGTGCTGTGCCTGTTTCCCTTCGAGCCGCCGATTTTTGAGAAGGCGGGACTCAAAGCAACCTTTGTGGGAAATCCGCTAGTTGATGAACTTGAAGCACGGCGGATCGTAGGTGTGGAGCGAAATGAACTTCTGGTAGGGCTCTTCCCGGGGAGTCGCGAGCGGGAGATCGCGAGGCTATTTCCGATGATGATCGAGACGGCGAAACGCCTGAAGTCTTGGCGCAGTGAACTGAGATTCGAAGTGCCTGCCGCATCGGCGAAACTGGCGGAGCAGATTCAAACTCTCATGACAGAATCCGGGGTGGGGGATTTGATCGAAGTTACTTCTGGCGGAAGTCACTCGCTGATGCAGCGGGCTTGTTGTGCGGTGGTCGCCAGTGGCACCGCTACGCTGGAGGCGGCTTATTATGGTTTACCCTATTGTTTGGTGTATCGCTTGGCACCACTGAGTTACATGGCAGCCAAGGTTTTGGTGAAAATCGAGCATGTCGGCTTGGTGAACATTCTAGCAGGAGAAGGCGTGGTCGATGAGTTGATCCAAGGCAAGGCAGAACCGGTGGCAGTGTCCGTTGCGCTTAAGGAGTTTCTCGACTCACCTGAAAAACGTGAAGCTTTGCAGCTCCGTTTTGCAGAAGTTTCTGGCAAACTCGGTGGACTTGGGGCGCATCGCCGCGCGGCGCAATCGGTAGCAAGCTGGCTGCTTCCTTAAGCGTCTTCTTCAGGCGCTTTCGGGAGCTTATCCACTTCTTCAAGAAGATTGACGATCTCCACGCCGCGGACGGCCGAGGCGTCATGATAGAAACGCAAAACCGGAGTGGACTTGAGCACCACGCGCTTCATCACCTTGGACTGGATGGAGCCATGGTCTTTGTTAAGTTTCACGATCACCGAATTGGCCTCGCCGCCGAGTACGCCGACCCAGACTTTCCCCTCCTTGAGATCCTGCGTGACTTCTACTTCGCTTACGGTCACTAACCGATTGTGCCATTCATAGTCTTTCTGAATGACGTTACCGATTTCACGGCGGAGGAGTTCGTTGACTCGATCAAGACGGCGGGACATGGGAAGAAGTTGAGAGTATGTAGTTGAGAGTTGAGAGTCGAAGAAAAGAGAAAGAGATATGGAAACAGCGCGAAAGCGCATTTTTAACTCTCAACTCTCAA
>JANPAU010000058.1:0-1604 GCA_031430055.1 Akkermansiaceae bacterium
GCGAGGATCTTGACGAAATCCTCGTTGAGTCCGATGTCGAAACAGGCGGCGAGTGCCGGGTGGGCGGCGGGTTCTCCGGAATCATCGACGAAGAACACGCGCCTGCCTGCGATCTTCTCCTCGGTGATGGGCAGCGCGAGATCGACGCCCCAATCGAGCAACACCTGGAACAACAAATCCTCGGGTTTCCGGCCGGGCTTGAGGTTGTCCACGTGCAGCGCCAGCGTGTCCTGCGTCAGCTCGTCCGGCTGATAGTAAACGTCCGCCATGTTCGAGCTGTCCACCTTGAGCACGCGGAAGCCGATGTCGGGAGGGGAATGCGGAACGGGGAACTCGGAACTCGGAGTGAGAAGATCGCCTTGCGCGGGTTTTTCCTTGGCTTGTTTGGCCTGCCACTCTTCCAGGATCTTTTTCCCGGCGCGGCGGATGCGCTCCTTGCCGATCTCGGCGATGGTCTTGTAACCCGCTTTGAATGCCTCGCTCTTCTCGTCGCAAGGCTCGGGCAGCTGGACCATGATGTGGCGGCGCTTGCCGCCATCCTCGGCGTTGAGCTGCATGACCGCGTGGGCCGTGGTGGCGCTGCCGGAGAAGAAGTCGAGGATGATGGAGTCCAGAGCCGTTCCATGTTCGAGAACTCTTTGTATCAACTGAACGGGTTTGGGATTTTCAAAAAACTTGGCGTCCATAAGCACGCGTAAATCGCCAGTTCCCTGATCGGTGTTTCCTGCATACTCGTGTGACCAGAAATTGATGGGAGTGATTCCCCTCGCTTCAGAAAGAAACATTTTTATTGCTGGAACATCAGACTTCCCATCGATTCCCCAATACAGAAGGTTTTCTTCGGCGAGCTTATCGAACTCGGCCCGCGATCTTCTCCATGCGTTGCTTGTCGTATTCGTCACTTTTCCGGTGTTTGGATTCTTGATCGGGTAACAGAGATTAGGCCGTTGTGAGGGCGTTGCCGGATTCAGAAATGACGCCCCCTTCCATAGACCTCTCAGATCTTTATCGGGATTTGTGTATCGATCATCCGCCTCCTTAGTTCTGGGAAGGAGATTCACCACGAATTGATCACTCTTAGAAAAGACCAGGATATGCTCAATCACCGTTGTGAAATCCACGGTATTATTGCTCCTAGTGTATCGCTTTTGCCACGCGATGTCGGACCGAAAGTTAGATTCTCCAAATACCTCGTCACAGATGCGCCGGAGGTTTGCCACCTCACCATCATCAATGGAGATGAAAATCACACCATCCTCACGGAGCAAATTCCTCGCGAGCTTCAGCCTTGGATACATCATTGACAGCCACTCCGAATGAAAACGCCCGTTGCTGGACGAGTTCTGCTTCCACTTTTCCTCATCGAACATGGCCCGCCCTTCTTCGTCCACCTCGCCGGAGATTTCCTGATAGTCGTTGCGGTTCATGGAGAAGTCATCGTCATAGATGAAGTCATTCCCCGTGTTGTAGGGCGGGTCGATGTAGATCATCTTCACCTGCCCGAGGTAGGTTTCCTGGAGGAGTTTGAGGGCGTCCAGGTTGTCGCCTTCGAGGTAGAGGTTTTGGGTGGTGTCGAAGTTCACCGACTCGTCGCGGGCGGGGCG
>JANPAU010000059.1:0-9089 GCA_031430055.1 Akkermansiaceae bacterium
ACACCGGCGATGCTTGGACGGCATTTGGAGAAAGTTCTGCCGGAGGCGAGATTGCTGTATGGCAAGGCGTGATCCACTGGAGACGCTGCGGCAAATGCGTTGGATTTGCGAAGCGGGGAATTGATCGTGCAACTGGATGAGATCATCGAGGAACTTGGCTAAACTCCGGCGGGAGAAGTGAAGAGGGCGGATCAACGTCCAACATGGAACATCGAAGGGAAGAGAGGATCAGCCTCCGGCGGTAGAAGGTGAAGTGGGGCGGCGGGATTTTGGTATGCGGAAAGCGGGACAGTTTTCATGTCCGTGCCAGAAGTCAACCGTGGGCGAAGAGGGTTTGATTGACGATCCGTCGCCGCTGCGCTTTGCCGGGACAAGTTGATGAGTGTTGATCCGTCTTCGCTAAGGCTTCGCCGGGACAAGTTTTTGGATTTTTGAATGGGAACCTATTTGATCCGCTTAAACGCCAGCCGCTACGATTTCCTCGACCGGTTCCAGAAGATGATCGAGGCGTATAACAGTGGCGCATTGAGCATCGAAGAGTTGTTTGTGGAGTTAATCACATTCGCGCAGGATCTTAACGCCGAGGAGCAACGGCATTTGCGCGAGCAGATCAGCGAGGAAGAGCTCGCGGTGTTCGACATTCTAACGAGGCCCGGGCCAGATTTCACGCCGGTGGAAACCGAGGCCATCAAGAAGGTGTGCAAGGATCTGCTAGTAGAGTCCGGCGTCGTTGCATTCTGCCGGGACAAGTTCTGGCAGCGGATTCTTTCGGTAGCGGTCAGTTTCTTGGGGCTTGGTGGAGCCTTACGGCTTATTTTTCGCAATGAGTGCCTAAATGCCTTGAAAATGTCCGGTAATCAGACCCTCGTTGTTTGTCGCATTTCAGATGAATCTTCTTCTTCACATTGCCATCGCATCGACAGTCGCAGACCTCCACCACACAGATCGATGAAACATGGCACCGCCATCACTATCACCATCATCGTCAGCGTGCTGTTCGCGGTGTTTTTTATCTATCCTGCGGGGATGGTGGTGAAGCAGGCCTTCGAAGGCACGCGGGCGGATGGTTCAGTCTATTTCACACTGGATTTCTTCGCTTCCGTTTTTCGGAATCCCATCTACCGAGAAGGGCTGTGGAATGCATTCGCGCTGGGTATTACCAGCACGCTTGCCACCTTGGCCATCGCCTTCCCACTCGCGCTCATCGGTCACCGTTATGACTTTTTTGGGAAGCCGGTGTTAGGAGTTCTGGTCCTCGCGCCCATGATCCTGCCGCCCTTCGTCGGTGCAGTCGGCGTGAAGCAGATGATGGGCGTGAATGGTTCGCTTAATGCACTGCTCATCAACACTGGCCTGATGGATGCCGCCTTGCCCTATGACTGGCTGGCCAACGGGCGCTTCGTCGGCATCGTATTGATGAATGCCCTGCATCTCTATCCGATCCTCTACATGAACATCGCCGCCGCTCTCTCCAATCTCGATCCGGCGATGGAACAAGCAGCGGAAAATCTCGGTTGCCCGCCGTGGAAGCGCTTTTTTCGGATCACCCTGCCGCTCGCCATGCCTGGCGTGTTTGCGGGGGCTTCCATTGTTTTTATCTGGGCCTTCACCGAGCTCGGCGTGCCGTTGGTATTCGATTTCGCGCGGGTCGCTCCGGTGCAGATTTTCGATGGACTCAAGAGCCTGGATAAGAACCCGATTCCTTATGCGCTCACCGCGATTTTACTGATCGTCGCGGCTGCGGTTTTCGCTTTGTCAAAGTTGGTGATGGGACGCTCGCCGCTTGGCACAGCCCCAAAGCCGCCGGGGCGTTCGTCTTCGTTGCGAGTCGGCGGCTGGAAATCAGCGGCATGCAGTTTATTTTTCCTCGGGGTTTTCCTGATCGCTTCGATTCCCCATCTCGGTGTGTTACTACTTTCCCTCGCTGGACGCTGGTATGGCACTGTGATTCCAGACGAGTTCACCTTGCATCACTACGTCGAGGCACTTGGCAACGGACTCGTGGTTCCGTCGATCCAGAACAGTCTGATGTATGCCGGTTGTGCCACACTTGTCGCATTGGTCATCGGTCTATCAGTTGCTTGGGTAGTCGTGCGTTCGGATTTGAAGTCCCGGAATTTTCTCGATGCCGTCGTGATGCTCCCACTGGCCGTGCCTGGACTGGTGATGGCCTTCGGCTATCTGTCGCTTTCGCAAGAGGGCGAGGCTTTTCATTTTCTCGTCGGGGTGGGGGGCAGTCCGTTCCTCTTGATCGTTGTGGCCTACGCGTTCCGTAGGCTTCCCTACGTCGTTAGATCGGCGGTTGCCGGGCTTCAGCAAAGCAATCCAGCGCTCGAAGAAGCTGCCAAATCGCTCGGTGCCACGCCGCTGCGGACCCTCCGACGGGTCGCCATTCCACTCATCAGTGCGAATCTTGCAGCAGGGGCGATCCTCGCCTTCGCCTTCGCCATGCTTGAAGTGAGCGACAGTCTGATCCTCGCCCAGCAAGCGCAACACTACCCGATCACCAAGGCGATTTACACGCTTCTCAGCACCCTCGGGAACGGCACCGAACTCGCTGCTGCTCTGGGTGTGTGGGCGATGGTCTTCCTCTCCGTCGCCATGATGGGAGCTGCCATCCTCGGCGGCAAACGCGGTGGTTTGTTCAAAGTTTGATCCACCGCTCGCACTAACTGAGCGGGGTTTTGCTAGAGGAGTTCGCAGTAGGTGGGTTGACGATGATGCGGGCCTCGGGATTATTGATGATGTAGGAGTAGGCCCAGCCGAGAAGAACGGATAGCTTGTTCCGAAAGCCGACGAGAAAGGTAATGTGGATGAAGAGCCAGGCAAGCCATGCGAGAAATCCTTGAAGGCGGAAGCCTCCTGCTTTCACGACGGCGTAGTTCTTGCCGATGATGGCCATCATGCCCTTGTCAAAGTAGTTGAAGGCCGGGCGGACTTGGGTGCCTGCTAACTCTCCCTTGAGAACTCTAGCAACATGGGTTCCCATTTGCACGGCGGCCGGAGCGACTCCGGGGACGTTCTGACCATCGCTATCTTTCATGCTCACGAGATCGCCGGCGAGGAAGATGTTTGGATGGCCGGGAACAGATAGATCAGGATTTGGAGTGATGCGCCCCCCGCGGTCGGTGGCGACGCCAAGGCTAGCGGTGAGCGGACTGGCAGCGATCCCTGCGGCCCAAATGATGGCAGCCGCTTCGAGCACGGTGCCGTCTTTAAATTCGAGAGCGCCCTCGCGAACGAGAGTGACGCGGGTGTTGTTACGGACCTCGACACCAAGTTTCTCCAAACGCGTTCGGGCGTAGGCGGATTGCTCGGGATCGTAGGCTTCAAGGATCAGTTCAGAACCCTCGATAAGGATGACGCGGAGCTGCGAGGTGTCGATGCGGCGGAAATTGGACTTCAGACAACGGTGGACGAGGTCGGAGAAGGCCCCTGCCAGCTCGACTCCCGTCGGTCCGCCGCCGACGATAGCGACGGTCATCAGGCGCTTGCGTTCGGCGAGGTCTGTGGTGAGTTCTGCGCGTTCGAGATTGGAGAGAACGGTGCGGCGGATGTTTTGGGCATCGGCGAGGGACTTGAGGCCCAGGCTGTGGCTCGCCCAAGCATCGTTACCGAAATAGCCGGTCCGCGCTCCGGCGGCGAGTAACAGATAGTCGAAATGATAGAGAGTGCCTGAACTGCCGTGGGCAAGCTTTGCAGCAGGATCGATGGAGGAAATCTCATCCATCAGGACGGTGACGTTCTTGGCACTAGCGAGGATTTGGCGGATGGAGCGGGCGATGTCAGGGCCGGCGAGCGAGGCGGTGGCGATTTGGTAGAGTAGCGGTTGGAAGAGGTGGTGATTCGTGCGATCAACGAGGGTGATTTCGAATCGCTCGTCATTGGCGAGGCGGTGTGCACATTCGAGGCCGGCGAATCCGCCGCCGATGATGAGAAGATTGCAGGGTAGGGGAGTCATGAGAATGGTAGGAATAATGTTAGATTAAAATTCGCCGCTTTTCTTGAGTGGCGCTTCGTCGGGAATTGAGATCGACTCGAGGAGCCGATCGAGACCGTCGAGGACACGGGAAATTCCGTAAGTCCAATTGGCGTTTTCCCAATCTTGGCTCGCAAGTTTTAGTAAATCGTTCAAGGCCTCCTGATTCAAAAACGATTCCAGTCCGTAGCCTGGCATGAGGGCGGACTCACCGCGCGTCGGATCGACGGCGAGCAGCAATGCATGATTGTCCTTTCCTCGCCGACTGTCGCCCGCAAAATTCCCCGCGTTGAAGAGCCAAAAGACATGCATGGAAAATGGATGTTCGGGGGCGAATTCATGCATCACCACTTGCAGAACCAGTTGAGGAAAGCGCCGCTGAATGCGCAAGATTTTTTGTTTTAGCTGTTGCTGCTCGGGTGGCTTGAGCGAGTGAGTGGTGTCTGCGACCATCGAAGAAAGACGCGGTAATACTCCCAACAAGGCACTCGTCCGAGGATAGGTCAAGCGGCAGGCGGGACACTCAAAAGCTGCTGCCTGCTGAGAAGTCTGGCAGAAAGGACACTGCATGGGCGAAACTTACACTCTCAAAGAACTGCCCGCGAAGCGAAAATTTAAATCTTCGATTTCCAGTGTGTCATCGCTTCGTCGGCGAGAGTTGGTTGTTTCTGGGAATCGGGTTGGTGGGCGAGGAAGGAGCTTCGGTGCTGAGTGTGCCGCTGCTGGGGTGGGAATCGATGATGTAGATGGTGTCGTTGCGCTTGAGGAGAGTGAGAGTGGACTAAATTCCGCGCTCGAATCAAAATGTCACCTTTTTTACATGATTGGGTGTGAGCTAACTCGCTTGGACTCGCAGTGTCTCGAGGTAAGCTTCAAGTGCAGTGATGAATACGGTGCGTGTGTCGTGAGTCCGCGAAGTTTTCACGGTCACCGTAAAACCGGAGAAGGCGGAGACAAAAAGTATCGCTTCGGTTTCTGGCTTGATCGATGGGTGGATCCAGCCAGCAAGCTTGCCGCGTTCTAACACCCCGGCAAAGGCGGATCTCCACTCGTGGAAAACATGCTCTAAAGCTGTGCCGAGTCGTTCGTCCCGATGACCAAGTTCTGCCGCGATGGAGACGAGTGCGGACGTTGCATCGCTGGGGGCGAGATCCTTGCAGCGGATCTGGCACAGGTTCATGAGGGCATCCAAGGAATCCACGGTATTGAGGGGGGCGACCCAGAGTTGGAGGATTCCGGCACCCAGGCGCTCGGTGATCCATGCGGCGGCGAGACTTTGTTTGTCTGGGAAATGATGGAAGAGTGCGCCTTTCGTTAGCTCTGCGCTGGTGACGATTTTACCGAGGCTTGCGCCAGCGTAACCTTGCTGGGAAAACTCCAAGGTCGCCGCGTTTAGAATGGCTTGGCGAGTCTGGATGGGTTGTTTTTTGCGCTGTTTCACACGAATTTGGGAACCAACCGATGAGAGATGCCGGGTGCTTCAATAGCCGTTAGCGAGGGTGGAGACGAGGGCGACACCGGCGCGTTGGGCGGCATCGGCGATTGCGTTGTTCCGATCGGTCTGAAGATTGGAGCTGGTGAAAAAATCGCTCTTTCCGGTGGAAATGCCGGCCATGATGGTCTTGGTGGGATCCTTCGCATCGTGGAGTGTCCACTGGAGCGTGATGGTATTGACGAGCTGCTCGGGACGCAGTGTGTCGAAGCGTCTGCCTCGGATTGGAGTGTATTTGATGCTTGCTACCTTCCCCTCAAGAATTGCATCCGCATGATCGAGCGAGGCGATCCGGTAGGTGCCGTCTTGGACGATGGCGGCGGCCACGGCGGAGGTGGCGACTGCATTGGCGCGGGGGTGGAAGCTGGAGTTTGAAAACATCCGGACGTCGATGGTTTTCACCTCCTTCATGGCAGAGGGCTTGGTCTCGCCGAGGCGATAGCCCGCGCAGGATGCTAACAGTAAGATGGGGGTAAGCAGAAAGGCGAATTTCATGAGTAGAGAATCACTCGCCAAGTTCCTTGAGTCGCGCCTTCGACTTGTCGTGGATTGCGCCGGATTTTGTGCGGCTGACGATGTCGCGGTAGTAAACTTTTGCGGATTCGGTCTTGCCGGTTTTCAGGTAGAACTCGGCGATGTCGTAGGAGCGTTGGAAGTCGCGATTTCCGAGTCCGGCTTCAAGTCGGCGGGCTTCGGCGTTGCGAGAGTCGCCGGGGTATTGAATGAGGTAGTCGTTGAAGGCTTCGCGGGCGAGGTCGAGGTTTCCTTGGTTCTGATTTCCTCGGTCTGCTTCTTCTGTGAGGATGACGCCGACGCGGAAGAGTGCTTCAGGGGCTTGGGCGCTCGTGGGTTGGTCCTTCACAAGTTGGCGGTAAGCGGCGATGGCTTCTTTATACTTTTTCTTGGATTCGTAGAGTTGGGCGATGGTGAATTGTGCCTTGGCGGCGACGGCGGATTTTGGGGCGTTGTCACGGACCTTGCCGAGCATTTCGACGGTTTTTTCTAACGAAAGCTTGGTTTTGATCCCTAGCAGACTGGATTTGATATCTCCGTCTGCGGCGGATTGGGCCATGGCGACTTGGCGATTCAGCGCGGTGGTGTAGAGGCCGCTGCCTTGGAAACGGGAGAGGAATTTGTCGTAAGCTTCGAAGGATTTGACGATTTCGCCTTGCTGTTGGAGAAGCTCGGCCTGACGGAAGCGGGCCTGCGGAGCGGAGGGGGCAAACGGGTAACGGGTGGCGGTCTGATCGTAAAGTTTGATGGCCTTGGCCGATTTCCCCGCATCGTCGGCTTGTTTGGCCTTCTGATAGAATGCCTCGCCTTCGATGGCGGCGGACTGGGTGTTTCCAGCTAGGCTGGGAGCGTCTGCGTCAGGTCCACAAGAAAGGAGGGAGGCCGAGATTAGGATACAGGCGACGAGCCGGAGTGTCATGGGCAAGAGCATAGGAGTGGGGAGGGCCTGTGAAAGCCCAAAGTGCTTCACTTTCCAAGTTCTCCGGCGCGGTGCACGGCAGCCCCGACGGCTTCAATGAGGGCGGATCGTAAACCTTGTTTCTCCAGTACGGCCAAGCCCGCGATGGTGGTGCCACCGGGGGAGGTGACCATGTCTTTGAGGACTGCGGGGTGTTCGCCGGTTTCGAGAACCATGGCGGCTGCCCCGAGGACCGTCTGAGCGGCGAGGCGCAGGGCATCGGTGCGGGGAAGCCCGGCTCTGACGCCGCCGTCGGCAAGTGCATCGATCACGAGATAGATGTATGCCGGGCCGCTGCCGGAAAGTCCGGTGACGGCGTCCATCAAGCGCTCCGGAACCTCAATGGCCAGCCCGACTGCGGCGAGGAGCGCTTGCGTGGCGGCGGCATCGGCGGGCAGGGCGCGAGATCCGAGGCAGAAGCCAGCGGCCCCGTGGCCGACGAGGGCAGGGGTGTTCGGCATGGCGCGGATGATGCGGAAATTTTCGGGAGTATGAGCCTCCAGCGTGGCAAGCGTGACGCCCGCGGCGATGGAAATCACGAGGCGCTTGCTGCCTGCTGCCGTTTTCACCGCGTCCGCCAGGGCGTTTGCGACATCTTGCGGCTTGGTGCAAAGCAGGATCACTTCGCTGGCGGCGACGACGGCGGCCATGTCCGGGGAGACCTCGGCCCCCGTCGCGCTTGCGAAGGCCTCGCGAGATTTTGGGTAGAGATCACATCCGTAGACATCCGCAGCGCGCACGACTCCGGCACGAATCGCGCCCTGCACGAGCGCTGTCCCCATTTTCCCACATCCGATGACTCCAAGCTTCATGGGCGGAGACTAAGCGTGCGGTAGCCGGACACGCCAGCGTCATTTTACTTGGAGATGGGAGGGGTCCGTGGGCATCTTTCGCCCATGAGACTACGGTGGATTGCGACATGTTTGCTCGGCGGTGCCATCGCCATGGGTGAGGAACCGAATGTGAAGAGTCCTACGAAGGGATCTGTGAAAACTAAAATTCAGCTGGACCCTGATGGCTCTGGCAAATCTCGAGTGGTTGTAATCCCCGAGGAAGAAGAAAAAGCCGTCAAGCCTGCTGAGACTCCGGGCTTCGAGTCTGCGATCCCGGAGCCCGTCAAAGCGCTCGGTGAACCACGGATGATGAGTTTTCCCGGTGGGATCCAAATGGCGGTCACGGCGGCCACCGAAAAGGCCCAGGCCCACGTCAATCAGGGGATGAACCACATCCATGGTGGATGGGAGTTCGAGGCCAGTCGGCACTTTGCGGCAGCGCTGCGTGAGGACCCGGAATGCCTGCTTGCCCACTGGGGGATGCTCATTTCCCTGCTCACTCCATCGCCCGAGACGGACCCGGCCCGCATCGCCGTGACGGCCCGTTTGCTCGATTTAGTGGATCAGGGAAAAGGCACGGAGCTGGAGCGCGGTTATTGCTACGGGCTGATCAAATACCTCGAAGAAGGGCCGGTAGGGGGCGCAAATGCCTTTCGCAAGGTCGCTGCAAAATTTCCAAATGATCTGCAAGCCAGCATTTTCGCCGCCCTTTTTAGCAGGGGGGGCTATGATGAATTTGGCACCGCGACGCCGGATCAGGAAGCGGCGGAGAAAAGCCTAGCGGCGCTCGTCGAGAAGCACCCCGGAAGCCCGCTACCGCTCAACGCCCTGCTGTCGATCCGTGCGGATGGTCCCGACCTCAGTTCGTGCGTGGATCTCGCTGTCAAACTCACCCAGATGTCACCCGACTATCCCCCATACTTTTATATGCTCGGCCATTACGAATGGCGCAGCGGCCACCACGGCAAGGCCGCCACTGCATTGGGTCGGGCGTCGTCTCAATATGAAAAATGGATGGAGGAAAACCGTGCCAAAATTGCCGATTGTCCGGAGTGGGTGAAGGCGGAGTGCTACCGGATCGTCTCGCTGGTCTCGAAGGGGGAGTTCGACACGGCCTACGCGGCGGCGCTTCAGATCGCCGCCACCCCAGCGCAGAAAGACCGGGGCTCGTCACCCGGTGTCCGTCTCTTGTTATGGGATGCGAAAACCCTGCCAGCCCGTATCCTCATTCATCGCAACTTGCCAGGAAATGCCGGGGAGGCCCTTGCTTCCCTGCCCACACCTGATGAAATGAAAGCGTTCCACGGAAAAACC
>JANPAU010000060.1:0-8113 GCA_031430055.1 Akkermansiaceae bacterium
CAGATTCAATTCCTACCTTCGAATTGATAAAAACTTCATCCGAAGAAACACTGGATAGATAAGCCACCCAACCTGTAGGGACCAGCCAGAATTTCATAAATAAATGGGGTCAGTTTTCTCGGATTAAATAAATGGGGTCAGTTTTCTCGGATTAACAAAATGACTACTTATTGTTAATCGGTTTACTCTGACCCAATTTACTGACCCAATTTACTTTGCGGCTTTGCACGAGAAAATAGGCAGGACAACTCGCGCAAAGTCGCAAAGACGCAAAGGGAAGCGGAGATCGTTGGGGGAAGTCGGGAGGTGTTGGAAGCTGGGGGTGCTTCAATCTGCGCATCTCACTCGCTAGCCTCGTGCGTGCGAGTAGGATGATTCGAGGAAGGCTGCCGCCTCGTCGCGACCTCTTCGTTCCAAGGCACGTTCCAGCAATTCGCCAAATTAATTTATAAAATTGGATAGCGTCTCGGTGCCACGTCTTCACCCGCCCAAATTGTCACAATGCGCGGACCGGGACTTTGTGTTAATCCGAGACTCCAGCTTCGTCCAAATAGGTCTCAAGCGGCGCAGTATCTTTATTTGCAGCATGATGCACACATTCGCCGATTTTCCGGTGATGTTTACCGAGGTTCTCGATCATTGCCGGGGAATGAGGGTTCTCCGAGTGGCGCTCAACGCATGAAATCCTTGGATTCCGCTCGGACGAAATCGTTTTTCAGAAACCTTTCGACGGTTACGTTGAACAGCTCGTGATCGCTGATCGGGGCCATGTGGGTGGCCCCGGGCATGATACAGAGTTGGGCTTTGGGAATGGATTCGAAAATCAACTGCGAGTGCTCGGCGCGGATAATGTCCTTGTCGCCCGCAATGATCAAGGTGGGGGCGGTGATGCTTTTCAGGTCCGCGACAGGAATGTTGGGTTGCCTGCCCATCAGATCGAGCTGTTGTTTGTAAAACCCCCAGTCGCGAGTGGTGTCCTCATTCGCGATCATCCGGTCCGTTTTCCGGTCCTCTCTTGCAACCCATTTTTGGGCCCAGTCATAGGCACCTTCCGGATTCAGATTGGCTCCCATGACCGCCAGCTTGCCCACACGTTCCGGATGTTGGATGGCGATCAACAGTCCAAGGATTCCGCCGTCACTCCAGCCAAGGATGTCGGTGGATGGGATCTTCAACTTGTCGAGTAAGGCCACCACGTCTGCGGCCATCCGTTCGTAGGTCAACGGCTCGGCCCCTTGTTCGCTTTGGCCGTGCCCCCGACTGTCGATGGCGATGATCTGATGAAACTGCGAAAAGTGTTCGGTCTGGCGGGACATGGTCGTGATGTTCCCGCCATTGGCGTGCAACAACACGAGTGGTTTTCCCTGGCCGTGGATTTCATAATATAAGCGGACACCATTCACTTCCACATGGGTGCCGGTCGCGGGCTTTGCCGGTTCCTTGCCGAATGCCGGAAGAGTGAAGGCCAAAAGCAGTGCAGCCGTGCACCTCGCGATCAGCGGGATCATGTGTTGAATCATGTCTTGAGTGAAACGGCGGGCCGAAAACCAGTCAAGGAGAGACCCGCTCCGGACCCCGCCGAGCTGAGGCAGCTCGACCCCGTTTGTTTCCCCCTAAATCCCCAAGGGGACTTCTCCCCTCCCGTCTCCCAGGGGAGCGGGGGGAGATCGTTTCAGAGCCCTGTTTGCAAAGGTCGAGCGTGGGTAATTTTAATTGTCGCTGAGGGGATTTATAATTGTCGCTGGACAGGCTACAAGACCCCGCACGAGCAAACCGCGCTGGACCGCCAGATTTCCGTCACACACACCCAGATCGACCGCCTCGTCTATGCCCTCTACGGCCTGACGGAAGATTCCCATCTCAAAGAGCACACTTGTCCACCGCACTCGGCTACGCCGCCTGCCAGCAAGGTATACATTTCCTCTTTGCCAACGCCATCGACGTCATCAACACCCTCCACGCCGCCCAAACCAAAGGCACCCTCAAAACCGAACTGCGTAAATACACCAACCCCACCCAAATCATCCGACGTTCACGCTGCCGCCCGCCCGCTTCTTCGCAGGCTTCGGATTTCCGAGCAGCATCTGAATTTCCAAAGCGTTCAGGGCCGCCCACGCGCCGGGTTCCAGATCGCCGAGCCACAACGCGCCGATGCGGACGCGGATCAGCTTGGTCACCTGATAGCCGAGCGTATCGAACATCACCCGGATCTGGCGTTTTGCGCCGTGGTCGAGCACCACCTTGAGGCGGCGCGACGAGAGGCGTTCGATCGATTTGGCCTTCAATTTTCCTTCAGTCGTGAAGACACCTTCGAGAAATTGGTCGAGGTGGGAGTTATCGAACGCTTGGTTCGAGGTGACGAGGTATTCCTTTTCGATGGATTTCGAGGGATGCATCAACTGCTGCGAGAGGTCGCCGTCGTTGGTCAAAATGAGCAGACCTTCCGAGTCCATATCCAGCCGCCCGACATGGTGTAGCGAGTGGAGTGAGGCGGGCAGCATCGAGTAGATCGTGTCTCGCCCAAGTTCGTCCTCGCGAGTGCAGACGAAGCCGCGTGGCTTATGGAAGGCGACGATCATCGTCTCGCGAGGGGCAACGCGCTTGCCGTCTACCTTGACGTGGTCACCCAGTCCGATGCGGGTTCCCATGTTGATGCAAGGGCTGCCATTGACCTCTACGCGGCCACCTTTGATGAGTTCATCGCAAGCGCGGCGGGAGCCCACGGCGCAAGAGGCGAGGTATTTGTTGAGGCGGGTGCCGTCGTTAGTAGCCATGGGGATCAATACAAAATGCGCGAACCCGGTGGGATCCGCGCGTTTTAAAAAGTGTTTAAAGCCAGAAGATTAACCCTCGTGCTTGGTCTTTGGAAGACCGACAGGGGATCTACCGTCTTTCCATTCGCCGCGCTCCTTGAGGAGTTTGACGCGCTCGAAGCGCTTGAGGACGGAACGTTTGCCACCGACGGTGGCATTGGACTTGAGGCTATTGTGCTTGGACATCTCGGAGTGAGGTTAAAGATCGCGGGAGGCAGAATCTAGGGACGGCATTCCCACGTGGCAATCCGAAAAAGGAGGAATTTTCACGGTCGATACGCATCGCGATTCCGCAGCACTGCTTCAAACACCGGCGGAGGATTACAAATCCGAGTGACGAGGTCGTCCCAGATTTTCTGCCCCTTGAGGATTTCCACCTCGATCCGCAGGAAATAGACAGGCACGTCGATTGAGGCCGGCTTGGGAAATCGCACCGCGTCTTTCTCCGTGGTCACGATCAAGCCCATGTCCCGCTCGACGCAGCGTTGCATGAAGGTTTCCACTTCCCTGCGGGAAAATCGGTAATGATCCGAGAAACGCCGCCGGATCTCCACCCGTGCGCCGAGGCGGTCCAGTGAACTCTCGAAGGCCTCCGGCACGGCAATCGCGCTGATCGCTCCCACCCACTTATCCTTGAGGAATTCCAGTGGCTGGCGTTCCCGCGTGAAGACATTTTCCAGATAAATCGGCCCGTGCGTACACTCGATGATTTCCGCTGTCTTGTTGTAGCGGCGGATGCGGGAAATCAGTTTTTCATTCGAGCTGCCGTCACACTTGGTGATGAGAATATAGCTCGCCCGACGCAGATTCTTCGGCGGCTCGCGCAGGGTCCCTCGCGGCAGCAAGGCTTCCGTGCCGAAAGGCGAACCGGAGTCAATCAGCACGATATCGATCGAGTGCGCCAGATCCAGATACTGCATCCCATCGTCCAGCAGGATCGTGTCCGCATCCAGTTGGCCGACTGCGAAAAGTCCGCCTTTCACCCGGTTTTTATCCACCACCACAGAGACTCCGTCCAGATTTTTCGCCAGCATGAACGGCTCATCACCCGCATATTTTGAGTCTAGCAAAAGGGCGCTACCCGTTGAGACCACCTTCGGCATCCGCTCGCCGGGGATGGTATTTCCATTTTTGTCAGGCCACTTCTGAGGACGATCGAGTTTCTTGCTTTTATACCCGCGGGAAAGGATTGCCACTCGTCGGCCACGATCCCGCAGCGAGCGCGCCAGCAACTCGACCACCGGCGTCTTCCCCGTGCCACCCACCGTGATGTTGCCGATGGCCACCACCTGCGTCCCCAAATACTGCTGCTCCCGCCAGCCGCGCCGGTAACGCATCAGCCGGATTTGCACGATGATTCGGAAAATCCCAGAAAGCGCCCGCATCGCGAATCGCATCAACGCCGCGCGAACGCCCTTGGCCCGCCCGAAGATCACATCCGCTCCCCAGCGTTCGAGTTCTTCGATGAGTTCCTTCATGGCCTGCGCCGAGCATGTCCTAGCGTGCCATCCTCAATCAAGCGTGTTCGCGAAGACGGGGTAACATCAGCGGAAAAATGGCCACCGCCGAGGGACGCCGCTTTCTCTGATTCGGCGGTTTGTCGCGCCCCACCGTTTACAGGTGTTTCCAAATTGCTCCGAAGATCGCGCAAGTCGCCAGTGTCGGAATCACGCCGATTTTAAAGCGCTCCATCGCAAGCCAGGCACCGACGGCGACGACTGCGACGAAGTAGTCGAAAACGCCCACTGCCGGATGGAGAGCGTGGGTGGCGAAGACGATTGCTAGATTGAGAATCACCCCGACCACGACAGCGGTGATAGCAGCCATCGCAGAGACAAGTGCTGGGCGGGTTTGCAAGCTTTCGACGTGGGGCGCACCGAGAAAAACAAACAAAAAACAAGGCATAAAAGTCACCCAAGTGGTGATGAATGCGCCGAGGATCGCAGCGCTTAACGGTGAGAAATCCCCAGGATTTTGCCACGCCGCGACGAAGCCGACGAACTGAAGCACCATGATCAAAGGACCGGGCGTTGATTCTGCTAGGCCGAGGCCGGTCATCATTTGTTTTTGGCTGAGCCACTCGAAATGCTCGACCGCCATTTGGGAAACGTAGGGCAACACCGCATAAGCTCCACCGATGGTGACGAGCGCTGCCTTGCTGAAAAAGAGACCTTCTTGAAAATGGATTCCTTTCCAGCCGAATGCCATGCCGATGCCGATCAATGGAACCCACCAAAGGCTCAGACAGATCGTGGAAATAATCATCGCCCGTGTCCAAGTGGCACGCGGTGTGAGTGGGAGGACGACGCAGGGTAGTTCTTTTACGCCAGATTTGCCGTGGCCTTTACCTGCGGGGAATTGCTTCGGATAGAGTTTTCCACCCACGAGGCCGATCATGGCTGCGGCGATGATGATGAAGATGAAAGAGATTTGAAAATGGTAAATCGCGATGAATGATAGACAGGCCAGCGCCCACAGACTCGGTGATTGAAGTGCCTTCGAGCCGATGCGTTTCACTGCGGAAATGACGATAGCGATGACCGCCGGAATCAGCCCGTAGAAAATCCCCTTGATCCAAGTGACTTCGCCGTGGGCCATGAAAACCCAACTTAAGGCGAGCAGGATAAAGACGGAAGGTAGCACAAAAAGCACCCCCGCCGCGATTCCGCCGCGTGCGCCGTGGAGCCGCCAGCCGAGATAGGTTGCTAGTTGTTGGGCTTCTGGCCCTGGCAGCAACATGCAGAAATTCAGCGCGTGGAGAAAATGATTCTCAGACAACCAGCGCCGGCGCTCGACGAGTTCCTTGTGCATGATCGCGATTTGCCCTGCAGGTCCGCCGAAGCTGATCCAGCCAAGTTTGGACCAGAAGCGCAGTGCTTCGGCGAAACTTGGCACGGGAGGTGGGGTGGAGTCATTCATGAGTGATTTCATCTAACCATGCATCATCCGACATGGCATTTTGTGCGGTGATGCTTTCCATCTTCCTTGTGAAACAGGAAACGCTGAATTTCCGCTGATTCCAATCCGATTCTCGCAGATCGGGATGATTTTTCTGGCGATCAGTCAGAAATGTTCGCTGGCTTTTTCCCTCGGATTTTTTGGAAACCCATAAAAATAACGAGAACGAGCGTGCCGGCAATGATACCACAGATTCCGTTGAGCAGCATCGGGGTGATCGTAGCCAGAAACGGGCCGATGCCACCAAGCTGGCGGAGTGATTCTGCGGCGTGCTCGATGGTATGATGTAGCCATGGGATGCCGTGGGTGATGATGCCGCCGCCGACAAGGAACATCGCGGCGGTGCCGGCGATGGATAGAGTTTTCATGAGAAAAGGGGCGAACCAGAGGATGGCGTGGCCGATACGCTGTTGGAAATTTCCTCGGCGGAGGGTCAGGTAAAGGCCCGCGTCGTCGAGCTTTACGATGCCGGCAACCAAGCCATAGACGCCGACGGTCATGATGATGGAAATGGCGGAAAGGACCATCAATTGGCGCTGGAAATCTTGCCCCGCCACGGTGCCGAGCGTGATGGCGATGATCTCGGCGGAGAGCACGAAATCAGTCCTAACTGCGCCTTTGATTTTTTCTGCTTCGGTCTCGGAGGAGACTTCTGCGGTAAGTTCTTCGCTGGCTTCTGCAGGAGTCTTTTCCTTGCGATGGAGGAAATGGTGGGCAAGTTTTTCGCAACCTTCAAAACATAGATAGAGTCCGCCGATCATCAGCAGCGGGGTGATACCCCATGGCGCAAAGGTCGCGATGAGTAGGGCCAGCGGGACGAGGATGAGTTTGTTGATGAACGATCCCTTGGCGACAGCCCAGACGACGGGTAGCTCGCGATTAGAAACGACCCCACTGACTTGTTGGGCGTTCAGCGCGAGATCGTCGCCGAGGACGCCTGCGGTTTTGGCCGCGGCCTTCTTGGTGAGGATGGAAACATCGTCGAGGATGGTCGCGATGTCATCGAGTAAGGTCAGTAGGCTACCGGCAGGCATGGCGGATGATGCACTGGAATCCGGGAGTTCAGGCAAGCAGCAAGTTCGTCATTGCTTCCGCAGGCTGGCCCACGACTCTTCGATGCTTAATCTACCATGAAAGGACAGACTGGAATGCCTATCTCGCAGGCCCGGACAGCCCAAACCTCCACAGCCAGATAAACGCCAGTAGAATCGCCGCGAAACCCACGTGCAACACCTGCACCCATGAGTAGATATGGACCTGCGACATCACGACTCCCAGAACCATCTGTCCAAGCACAATCCCTAACACCACCCGCTCCACTCGACCTGCGCCACCCACACGGTGGCGCTTTGTGAGCATCCAAGCCCAGATCGTAGCCCCTAACACCGCCCACGAAAAACTCCGGTGGATCAGGTAAATCCACGCCCTTTCCAATTCACCAGTCCAAGTCTCCCGCGCGGCATTCCCGTGAGACTTCGCCATCATGTCGGTCATTTCACGAACTTGTGAACCTGAAATCCCTTCGATCACCGTGACGACTAACAAAACCGTCACCGCCAAGCGAAGTTGTCGATGGCCTGGGGCATTCAAAGCAATCCGCCACGGCATATCCGTCCCTCTCCAAGCACAATACATCAGTGATCCCAGCAGCGCCATTGCCAGCGCCAAGTGAGTCGTCAAGACCCCGGGGCTCAAGCCGCTATAAACCACTCTTGCGCCCATCCAAGCATTGATCAAGACCACCGCCAGCGAGGCAAATGCCATCCAAAATACCAAGGGACGTTTCTGCCGCTGCCAGAATGCCGCGATGAACGTCGCCAGTGAGAAGAACCCTACCGGCAAGCTTGTCAAACGATTCAAAAACTCCGTCCACACATGCCTCGGATTGAATTCCTGGCGCAGGCTCTCCACTGTGATACTCGCCGGATCACGCCCCATCCGCTCCGCCTTGCGCTGGAACTTCTCAATCGGCATTTTTGAAAAATTCACATCCTCGACCTTCGTCGGCGGAATCAAACACCCCCAGCAAGTCGGCCAATCCGGACAACCCATTCCCGCACCCGTCACCCGCACGATTGCCCCCACAAACATCAAAACCAGCACGGAAACCAAGGCTCCTGTCGCCAGTTTTTGAAATCGAGTCATCCCCATGCGAGGACCATGCGTGGGCGGGAGTGAAATTCCAGTGAAAATATTCCCTTACTGCGGCGGTTTTTGGAAAACGATTTACTCCAGCCCTTTGACGATCTGGCGGCGAACTTCGACAATATCTAACTCCCCGGAATGGCTCCAGAGAATTTTGCCGCCGGGAGCCACTAACACGGTGTGTGGCAGCGCACCGG
>JANPAU010000061.1:0-5611 GCA_031430055.1 Akkermansiaceae bacterium
ATCGCCACCCGGTCCAAGCAAATTGACGATGCCACCGTTTCGATGGGAGGCAGCGCCAATCAAGACGGCATGAAAGACGTCTACATGGAAGCTGAGATGAGCGAAATGATGGGTGGGAAAGGTAAAACCGTCGGCCAACGAAACAAAATGCTTCAGGAAAAATTCGGCAGTTGGGAGAAGAACCCACCGAAAAGTCCCGGAGCGGATAGTGAAATCGCCAAAGAAGATACCTCAAAGCCCACGCCCTAATCTGGCCGCAGCCTTACGGGCAACATACACCGTGCTGCATGAGTCACCGCCGAGCAGTGGATTGTGAAATTTGACGACGTGTGCCTCAGGTTTTTCAAAGACTTCCTCCAAGCGACTGAGAAAATTCTCATCCGGAGCGTCATCCGACCACAGTGCGAACACTCCGCCAGGAAGTAGTTGTGCAACTAACAGGCGAAGGCCTTCGGTGTGATAGAAAGCTCCATTTTTCTCGTCCAAGAGATTCTGTGGCGAATGATCGATGTCCAAGAGCACCGCATGAAATTGCCGTCCCGGCTGATGGGGGTCAAATCCCAGCTCGGGTGTTGTCGCGAGTTCGAAAAAATCCGCATGCACGAAGCGGCAACGCGAATCGCCCGCCAACGTCGCGCCCAGCGGCACCATTCCTTTTTCGTGCCATTCGATCACAGGCGCCAGCGCGTCCACCACCAGTAACTCCGCCACTCGCGGATCCTTGAGCGCTGCGACCGCTGTGTATCCGAGCCCAAGCCCGCCCACGACGACATTCAGCTTCTCCCCCGCCACCGCTGCCAGCCCTAGATCGGCGAGCGCTTCTTCGACCTCATGAAACAAGCTCGACATGAGGAACGCGTCGCCTAACAAGACCTCGTAAACGATTAGGTTATCTAACATCACTATTCGGCGGCGGCGTAGAATCAAATCACCAATCGGCGTCGGGCGGAAATCCAGTTCTTCAAACAGCGGGTTCATTCGCAAATGTAACTCTCGGAATTCGCAGCGGCCACTCTATTGTAGTATCTACGATTACGAAAAATTGAGCGCGTCCATGTCGAAAACGACGGTGACATCTTCGGGTAGCGGGGTTTTTGTGAGAATCTGTTGGACGTGATTGCTCAGAGGCCGGGCGCGGTGGGATCGAAGGGTGATCTGAAAACGAAATTGGCCGTGGGAGCGGATGAGTGGGGAGGGCAGCACTTCGCCAAGTGTGATGCCGTTAGGAAGATTCTCTGCGAGACGGAGGTGAAGCGTTTGCAAGGTAAATTCGGCGCGTCGCTCGTGGGTAGAGCGCGATGTTAGAACAGCGCAGTGGGCGTAAGGGGGGAAGGAATACTCGCGGCGGAATTCCATTTCTTGTTCGGAGAAGCCATCGAAATCATGTTTGCGGGCGTATTGGATCGACGGCGAGTGCGGGGTGAATGTCTGGACGATCACCTCGCCTTCCAAATCACCGCGGCCGGCGCGACCGGCGACTTGGGTGATCAGTTGGAAGGTGCGCTCGCCGGCACGGAAGTCGGGGATGTGAAGCCCGAGGTCGGCATTGAGAATTCCGACAAGGGTGACATTGGGGAAATGCAAGCCCTTGGCGATCATCTGAGTGCCTATCAGGATGTCGATCTTGTGGGCCTTGAACGCGGCGAGTGTGTCGCGCAGGGCGTTTTTGCGGCGCATGGCGTCGGCATCAATGCGGGCGAATTTGGCTTTGGGAAAGACCTTTGCCATCACTTCCTCAACCTTTTGAGTGCCGTAGCCTTGCAGTAAAATTCCAGGGTCTCGACACTCGGGGCACTTGCGTGGGACGATGGATTGGTAACCACAGACGTGACAGACAAGTCGCTCGTCAGTGCGATGGTAAGTGAGGGCGACGGCGCAGTGCGGGCACTGGCAGACATGACCGCAGGAGGTGCATTGAAGTGAGCGGGCGAAGCCGCGGCGGTTGAGAAAAAGGATGGATTGCTCACCTTTTTCCAAGCGTTGTTCAAGCGCGGTGCGGAGTTTGTCGGAGAGGATGGCGGGGGTGCCTTTGTGCTTGGTTTGCTCGATGCGCATATCCACGACGCGGACGAGCGGCATGGATGCGCCGTCGGCGCGTTCCGTGAGGCGAAGGAGGTCGTATTTTCCGGTTAGCGTATTATTCCAAGATTCTAGGGATGGCGTAGCGGAGCCTAACACGATGGCACATGGCTCGAAGGCCGCACGCAGCACCGCGACATCGCGGCCGTGGTAGCGCGGGACGTTTTCCTGCTTGTAGGTGTTTTCGTGTTCCTCATCGACAAGGATGAGTCCAAGGTTAGGTAGTGGGGCGAAAACGGCGGAACGTGCACCAATGACGATGCGGGCAATACCCTTGCGGATACGGTGCCACTCGTCGAAACGCTCACCTTGGGAGAGATTCGAGTGGAGCACGGCGACTTGCTCCTGCATGACCGCGAAACGTGACTTGAAGCGACGCACTGTCTGAGGCGTTAGAGAAATTTCAGGAACGAGGACCAGCACAGTTTTTCCGAGATCGAGCGCGCGTTGAGCAGCTTGCAGATAGACCTCGGTTTTCCCAGAGCCGGTGACTCCTAGCAGGAGAATAGGCTTGGAGTTTACCGGGTCTGTTACTGCTGCCAGCACAACGTCGAGTGCGGCGGTTTGCCCGGGATTGAGCTGGAGTGGCTTGGACTCGAGAATTTCTTCCGCATTGTCGCCATCCGGATCGCGGCGGACTTCCTCGGCTTCAAGTCGGAGAAATTTGGCCTTTTCGAGAGTCTTAAGGGCGGCAGCATTTCCCTCGCCGAGATCGACTACGGGGAGGCGCATGTCTGGAGCTGCGGCGAGGAGGGATAAGATGACGAATTGCCGGGGTGCGCGTTTTTCTAACTTTGCAAGAACGGCGGGATCGGGTAACGAATCTAGCAGCGCGACGCGACGGGTTTTGGCGGAGTTTTCCTCGGAGCGGACGCCTTCGGGGAGAACTGAGCGGATGACGGACTCGATACTAGATCCGTAGTAGTGAGCGATCCAATCCGCGGTGCGTAAGAGGACGGGAGTGATGAGAGGCTCTGGATCAATGAGGGATTCCAACTCGCGGAGGGCGAAGTCTGCTTGTTCGGGTTCACCCGTGGAGAGCACGGTCCCGGTGGCCGATCTCCGGCGGAGCGGGATGCGAACCCGGCAGCCCGGGCGCACGTCGAGACCTGCCGGAATGGCATAGTCGAAGACGAGCTCCGAGGGGCCATCAATCAGCACACGAGCGTTCACTGCGGGAGAGTCTGCCCCTGCGAGCGGGACTGGCCAAGGTTCATTTCACTTGAAGTCAATGCTGAGGCTTGAAGTCACGGGAAGATTGCTGAGGCGGGGAATTGAAATCAAAGGCTCTTTAAGTTAATGTTCTTATGAAAATGTTCTTATGAACACTTTTTATTTGACATCGGGATCTGAAAATTACGATCTTCCACGCGAATCCAACCAACCAAACCAATGAATGACACTGTCCTTGAATCCGCCCCCGCCACCGAGCGTTCCTCGGAGTATGCAATTTACAAGCCGAACTCCCGAGGAACCGGGGGAGTCGTTCGCTTCGGCCTGAATCGAGCGAAGGCCTCAATTTTTGTGGATGCGGCGACGCAGTCAGGCGAAAAGCAGTTCGATTGGGAAAACAAGATCACGATGAAGTGGGGGCTGACGGATGTCGGATCTGCGCTCGCCGCCCTGCAAGGCAGGGTGCCACAGGCGAAACTTTTTCACCAATCCGAAAAAGCAAACAGCGCCTGCGAACTGATCTATCAAGATGACCCGGAGCGTGCGCCGTATCTTTTGAGCATTTCACGGCAGGAAGCTGCGGATAAATCGCTGCGAAAAGTAACGATTCCGCTCAGCCACGGGGAAGCCGCTGTGCTAGAAGCCGCGCTACGAACCGCAGTTGCTAGACTTCTGAATTGGTGAGAATCCGGAACTTGAAGGCCGCTGTTAGTAAATGAACCCATCGCCTTGGATTGTTACCCCGAGTGCTCGAGAAATCGGCTTATTGCTAGGAATTTGCTTTTGGGGTGAAGGCCGTTGAAACAGCTGGTGGCCGGTCCGGAGGCGGGAAAAAAGTGGAGTAAATGATACCAGTCCTGAATGGCGCTAACTTAAGGACAAACGATGCAATTTCAACGAGTTGCGAATCGCCATAAATCGCCTCACGGCAGGCGGCTGTTTCGCCTTGTTTTTCCCAAGACATCCGGCTTTTCCGAACACCGTCACGCCATCCGATTCAAATGCATGATTTTATCCCAAACACCCCCTTAAGTTAGCGCCATTCAGGCCTGACCCCATTTACCCGCTTCGATTCTGCCGAAGACGCCGCAAAGTGCGCTGCGGAATTTTCTCCGGCTAACGTCTAGCTGTGGCACCGGCGAGATGGAAGTTCGAATTCAAAGAAGGACGTTATCGCCGGCTGCCACGAGCGTTTTATTGTTCGCCTTCTGCTATGTATGTTTGGCTCATTCATGATGCTGCGCCCGAATTACTACGCGCACTGCGTCTCCAAGCCAACCCGGCAAGCCAAAATGCAAATAGTTGGAGATGCTCTGGGACGACATCCGAACACTCTATTGTGGTACGGCGTGTGAAAGGATGTGCTGGCGAGATCCTGCCAACAACCCGGTCTCCACGAGAAATCTCAAATGCCCTTTGAAAGGCTGATACAGCTTGAAGGGTCAGGGCAAGCCCCTCGCTCTTACAGGAAATATCAAAAGTCCTAAACATTGCTGATGGCTTATGAGCATCTGCTACCAAATGGCCACGCTGCTCGTAAGTCCAGTGACCACTAAACACTCCGTGCTTCCGTATATCGTAGTCATTACGCCCAATCACGATCCTTCCTTGTTCGGTGAGCCAATCATATTCGACTGTCGCAAGCCCCGATGATAAACCACTTGCGGTAAAATCCCATGAACAGAGTGATCTAGGCAGGCAGTTGATCATTGGAAGGAAGTCTTTGGTCTTGGTGTTGAAGTGGTGGCACCGCGTGGTTGAAAGGCGATTGAAAAAGCCACAGGAAGGCTTATGAGCGGTTGCCACCCACGACTTGTTGAACTAAGCCGCTACGCGGTCAGGTTGCTAGATGGGCTGGTGATGTGGCAGAGCGGGAATGAAAGGTAGGAGGTTGCGGGGTTGGCTGTCATGGTTGTGGGGCTTATGCAAAACAACAACAATACCAACTTCGCCAACCTGCTGAATCAAACCCCGAACGATGCCGCCCGCCAAGCCAAAATTCCCGACGAGCGCACTTCCGAAGCTGGTTACCAGAAGCTGCCGCTCAAATTCCGCCCCAAGGCCGGGCGGGCTCAGCGCGATCCCATCGACTACGACTCCCATCCGTATCCCATCATGAAGGAGTTCGCGGAGTTTCTCGCTCTGCGTTCCATGCCATACCCGCGAGTTCCACTTCCACTCCTTCAACCACCGCTCCTGCCCGGAGTGTGGTAAAGATCCGTGAAAAACGCCAATTTCCTCGTTCCCCAGCCCGCATTGCGCAGCGTCTTTCGCGCCCGTTTCCGCGATGCCTACACCGCTCTCGCCCAAGAACACGCCACCCTGCCTGCCATCGATCCCGCCGTCTGGCAAAAAGACT
>JANPAU010000062.1:0-2299 GCA_031430055.1 Akkermansiaceae bacterium
GCGGAGATTCTTTCCGCCACAGAAGCACATGCGGCTTTGACAATCGGGAATCGCGTGGCCAATTTCCCCGCCCGCCACAAACCACGGCGGAATCTTCCATCATGGGTAAAAGCCTATTTCAAAAAGTCTGGGACGCTCACACCGTCGGAACCCTCGCCGACGGCCGCACGCAACTCTTCATCGGCACGCACCTCATCCACGAGGTCACCTCGCCACAAGCCTTCGGCATGCTGCGCGATCTCGGGCTCAAGGTGAAATTCCCCCAGCGCACCTTCGCCACCATTGACCACATCGTTCCGACGATCAATCAGGACCAGCCCGCTGACCCGCTCGCGGCTGAGATGATCGCTGCAATTCGAAAAAACTGCGATGACTTCGGCGTCACTTATTTCGACCTCGCCTCCGGCAAACAAGGCATCGTCCACGTCGTCGGCCCGGAGCAAGGCATCACCCAGCCCGGCACCACTATTGCCTGCGGCGACTCGCACACCGCGACTCATGGCGCGTTCGGCGCGATCGCGTTTGGCATCGGCACCAGTCAGGTCCGCGACGTTCTTGCCACCCAAACCATCGCCCTTCAGGAAATGAAAGTCCGCCGTATCGAAGTAAACGGCAGCCTCGCACCCGGTGTTTATGCCAAGGACGTCATCCTCCACATCATTCGCCTGCTCGGCGCGAACGGTGGCATCGGCTACGCCTACGAATACGCTGGCGATGTCTTCGAGCGCATGTCCATGGAAGAACGCATGACCGTCTGCAACATGTCCATCGAAGGCGGTGCCCGCTGCGGCTACATCAATCCTGACGCCAAGACCGTCGCCTACCTCAACGGCCGCCCGTATGTGGACATGACCGATTTTTCGGCCACCGCCGGCCGCTGGCTTTCCTTCGCTTCCGATGCCGACGCCGTGTTCGACGACGTCGTCAAAATTAACGCCGCCGACATTCCGCCGACCGTCACTTGGGGCATTTCCCCGGACCAAGGCATTTCCATTTCTGAAAACATCCCGGACCCGGCCACCGCCAAGACTCCGTTGGAAAAAGCCTCGATCGAGGAAGCGCTCGCCTACATGAAGCTCGACGCCGGCACACCGATCAAAGGCGTGAAAATCGACGTCGCGTTCATCGGCTCCTGCACTAACGGTCGCATCTCTGACTTCCGCGAAGTTGCGAAATACATTCAAGGCCACCAAGTCGCACCCGGCGTGCAGGCGCTCGTCGTCCCGGGCTCCCAGATCGTCGCCATTCAGTGCGAAAAAGAAGGACTGCCAGAAATCTTCCGCGCCGCCGGCTTCGAATGGCGCGCCGCCGGTTGTTCGATGTGTCTCGCAATGAACCCGGACAAACTCGTGGGCGACCAACTTTGCGCCTCATCCTCTAACCGCAACTTCAAGGGCCGCCAAGGTTCCTCCACCGGCCGCACCATCCTGATGTCGCCGGTGATGGTCGCCGCCGCCGCCATCCGCGGCTCCATCGCCGATGCCCGCGAGGTTTTCACGCTGGAAGCAAGAGCAGAAGTCGCCTAGAGTCCGTCTGATTATGAGCAGCGCCGCCCAAAACCTACCCATCACCGCCGCCGAATATCTCGAAGGAGAACTACGCTCGGAAATCCGGCATGAGTTCATCGATGGGCGGATCTACGCGATGTCTGGAGCCAGCCGCAGGCACAACGAAATCTGTCTCGATCTCGCATCTGCCCTGCAATCCCACCTCCGTGGCGGCCCCTGCCGCACTTGCATTGAGACGGTGAAAGTCCAAGTCGCCGACGATTTGGGAGAAAGCTACTACTATCCGGACGTCTTCGTCGCCTGCGAGCCGGGTGATGACGATTCGCACGTCGTTTCGAATCCAAAGCTGATCATCGAGGTCCTGTCCGATTCCACATCGCGCATCGACCGCGGTGACAAGCTCATCAACTACAAGCGTATTCCCACCGTTGAGGAAATCGTCCTCATCGAGCAGGAGTGGCCGGAAATCCTTGTTTTCCGGCGTTCCGAGCGTTGGAAGCGCAATCTCTACACCCAATTCGAAATGATCGTGCGGTTCGATTCCATCGGCTACGCCGCGCCGCTCGCCGCTTTCTATCAATCCAATCCGTTTCCCGAAGACGTCCAGCGGCCGTGGTATCACCTCAACCGCATTGAGGACTGATTCCCCCACTCTCAACTCTCGACCATCCACTCTCAACTTCCACCATGGCACTCGACCCCGTTCCTTCCGTCACCGGCCGCGCTGTTTTCATCCCCGGCGCGGATATCGACACCGACCGCATCATCCCGGCGCGTTTCATGAAATGCGT
>JANPAU010000063.1:0-5962 GCA_031430055.1 Akkermansiaceae bacterium
GTCTTATAACGAGACATTCTCGATCATGACACCCGATCGAACCCCCAGCGGCCCCGCCGCAAAGCAGACCCCGGACCGGGTGATCCTGCATGCGTTGATGCCGGATAAGTATTGAGCTCACAAAAAAAGCGCGGGGGCAAAGCGAGTCGCGCGGAAACAAATCCGTGCTCCTGGCGATGACCCCACGCAAGGTGGAAGAATGAAATATCAGATGAACTCGTTGAGCAGTCCTTCGATCATTTCCTGACGGCCGCTGGCGACCATCGGCTCGGGATTGGACAGGGCGTATTTCTCAAGGTCGGCGAGGGTGGTCTTGCCTGCTTCCACCTCGGTGCCGATGCCGCTGTCCCATGTTTGATAACGCTCGGAAATGAATTGCTCGATGCGGCCGTCCGCGCGGATGGCGGCGGCAGTCTTGAGGCCGCGGGCGAAGGCGTCCATGCCGACGACGTGGGCATGGACGAGATCGATGGGCTCCCACGATTCGCGACGGCGCTTGGCGTCGAAGTTGAGACCGCCGGTGGTGAAGCCGCCCATTTTCATCAGGACGAGCATGGTGTGGGTCGTTAGATAGAGATCGGTGGGGAACTGGTCGGTATCCCAGCCGACGTTGGGAGTGCCCATGTTCGCGTCGATGCTGCCAAGTGCGCCGGCTTCGTAGGCGACGGTGAGTTCGTGCTCCATCGTGTGGCCTGCCAGAGTGGCATGGTTGGTCTCGATGTTGAGCTTGAAGTGTTCTAGCAAGTCGTATTCGCGGAGGAAATTGAGGCACGCGGCGGAGTCCGAGTCGTATTGGTGAGTGGTCGGCTCTTGGGGCTTTGGCTCGATGTAGAACTGGCCGGTGAAGCCGATTTCCTTTTTGTAATCCACGGCCATGTGGAGGAAGCGGGCGAGGTGGTCGAGCTCGCGCTTCATGTTGGTGTTGAGCAGGGTGGTGTAGCCCTCGCGGCCGCCCCAGAAGGTATAGCCCTCGCCGCCAAGGCGGTGGGTGACTTCCATGGCTTTTTTCACCTGTGCGGCAGCGTAGGCATAGACTTGGGCGTTCGGGCTGGTGGCGGCACCTTGCTGATAGCGTGGGTGGACGAAGAGGCAGGCGGTGCCCCAGAGGAGTTTCTTGCCAGTGCGCTTTTGCTCTTCTTCGAGCACGTCGGCCACGGCATCGAGTGCTTTGTTCGACTCGGCGAGGGTGGCGCACTCGGGTGCGACGTCACGGTCGTGGAAGCAGTAATAGTCAAGGCCGACTTTTTCCATGAAGTCGAAGAAGACGCGGGCGCGGTTCTGGGCATTCGCGACTGAGTTGGAGCCATCGTCCCATGGATGAGCGGCGGTGCCTGCACCGAAAGGATCGGCACCGGTGCCGCGCATGGTGTGCCAGTAGGCACAACCGAAGCGGAACCACTCGGACATGGTCTTGCCTGCGACGACTTGGGAAGCATCGTAGTGCTTGAAGGCGAGCGGGTTTTTCGAACTGGGTCCTTCGTAGGACACGGCGTCACAAGGGAATTTAGACATGGGATTGTGGGGTTCTCGGTTGTTTTTAAAAGGCCGCGCATCAGGCGGGATGAGTGAAAAGTATCTGAAAACTTGCTGGTCTTGCTACCGCAAATTCCGGTAGTCTCTTGATGATATGCGACAGCTTACAACCGATCCATCCCGCCGAATTGCCGTGGTCCAGTCTTCGGTCAACGTCCGGCGCTTGACTCCGGGCTTGGCTTCATTTGCCGGCTTAGGCTACGATTTTTGGATTATCGATCTCTATCGGCAGCGGGATTTACTGCTGGCCAGCCTTCGGGAATGGAAGCCAAGCGCGATTGTTACTGAATGGTTGCCTGGATTGACTGAGGCGCTCGTGGGGCTGGGTTGTCCGGTGATTTTAGTGCCATCGGATGAGGTGGTGGCTGGGGTTTACAGTGTGGACATCGACGATGTGGCGATCGGTAAACTCGCTGCGGAGCATCTGATTTCGCGAGGCTATCAGAACTTCGCGTTCGTGGGGCGGACCGATGCGCACTATGCCAAGCAGCGCTTGGACGGATTCCGTGCGGTAGTGGGCGAGGTGCCGGTTTATTGGGAGGAGTTCCGGGATTGGAGGCAATACGACGAGTATTGGCGCGATCCGGATGAGGATATGGTTGGTTGGTTAGAAAAGCAGGCGACGCCCTTGGGGATTTTTACCGCCCATGACCCGACGGGGCGGCATGTGCTGGAGGCGGCAGCACAGGCGGGGTTGGAAGTGCCATTTACGGTGGGTGTGATTTCGGCGAATGACGATGAAACAGTTTGTGAGATGGCGCGACCGGCCTTGACGAGCATCCGCTTGCCGTGGCGGCAGTTGGCGGCTGAGGTGATCCAAGCTCTTGAGGCGATTTGGGCGGGGAATCCACCGCAGAAGCCGATACTGATTCAGCCGTTAGAAATTGTGGCGCGCGGATCGAGTTCTTACGAAGCCGTCGGAGACCCGTTGGTGAGACGGGCGATGAAATGTCTGTTTGAGCAGATTTCCACGATCATTTCGGTGGAGGAGTGGGCGATGCGGGTGGGCGTGTCACGCCGGGTATTGGAACGGCGATTTCAGGCAGCGCTGAGTCGCTCGCCGTTAGCGATGATGCAACATGAGCGGATCGAGCGGGCGAAGAGCTTACTCACTACGACCGAGCTGCCCGTGAGTCTCATTGCCGAGCGTTGCGGCTACCAAAGTAATGAACGTCTGACGGTAAATTTCCGCGTAAGCGTAGGCGTACCGCCGGCGATCTACCGGCGGAAGTCTCGGGAAAAACGGAGGTGATGCTCAGCAACCCGGAAGAATCCACGCGGAACGAATTTTCATCAATCCGTGGTGGCCGGGATATTTTCTGACCTCAAGCTGCAAATTGAACCTCTCTGCATCGAGTCACCGCCATGGCTTGACGCCGCCCCTACTTCGGCAAGATGCTTCCAGCGATGAACGACACCACCCGCCCATTCTCCAGCCAGATCGTTGACGGACCCGACCGCGCACCCAGCCGCGCGATGCTTTACGCCGTCGGATTTAAGAAAGATGATTTCGCCAAGCCGCAAATCGGCGTCGCCTCCACTTGGAGTCAGGTCACGCCCTGTAACATTCACATCGATAAGCTGGCCATCGAGACCTCCAAGGGGGTCGACGCAGCCGGTGGGAAAGGTATCATTTTCAACACCATTACCATTTCCGACGGCATCTCCATGGGCACCGAGGGGATGAAATACTCTCTCGTTTCCCGTGAGGTCATCGCGGATTCCATCGAGACCGTGGTCGGCTGTGAAGGCATGGATGGTTTCGTGGCCATCGGCGGTTGTGATAAAAATATGCCGGGCTGCCTGATGGCCATGGCGCGGATGAATCGTCCATCTGTTTTTGTTTACGGCGGCACCATCCTTCCAGGCTGCGCCACTCTGAAGGGCGAAAAAAAGGACCTTGATGTCGTTTCTGTCTTTGAAGCGGTCGGCAAGCACGCCAATGGCGAGTATTCTGACGAGGAACTTGAACTTGTCGAAGCCAACGCCATCCCCGGTGCCGGCTCTTGCGGCGGAATGTATACGGCGAACACCATGGCCAGCGCCATCGAAGCGCTCGGAATGTCACTGCCTAACGGCTCCGCTCAAAACGCCATTTCCGATGATAAAATGCGCGATTGCTTCGACTCCGGAGCTGCCGTGCTCAACCTCATCAAGCTCGGAATCAAGCCCCGCGACATCCTGACGAAGGAAGCTTTCGAGAACGCCATCACCGTGCTCATCGCGCTCGGTGGATCCACCAATGCCGCCTTGCACATCCCTGCCATCGCCCATTGCGCTGGGGTGGATATCACGATTGATGATTTCGAGCGCATTGGTAAAAATGTACCCGTTCTTGCGGATCTCAAGCCGTCCGGGAAATACTCGATGTCGGACCTCGTCGCAATCGGTGGCACCATGCCATTGCTGAAAATCCTACTCGATGGAGGACTGCTCCACGGCGAATGCATGACCGTCACCGGTCGCACCATGCGGGAGAACATCGCGAAATTTACCACTCCGTATCCAGAAGGACAGCAGATCATCCGCCCGCTTTCCAACCCGATCAAAAAAGACAGCCATCTTCGCGTGCTCTATGGCAACCTAGCAGAAGGTGGCTCCGTCGCGAAGATCTCGGGGAAAGAAGGTGAACTCTTCACCGGCACCGCCCGCGTTTACGATTCCGAGGACGAGGCGATGAAAGCCATCCTTGGTAAACAAATCACCAAGGGCGATGTCATCGTCATCCGCATGGAAGGGCCGAAAGGCGGGCCGGGAATGCGTGAAATGTTAGGCCCTACCAGTGCCGTGATGGGCATGGGTCTCGGCAAGGAAGTCGCCCTCATCACAGACGGTCGTTTCTCCGGTGGTAGCCATGGATTCGTCGTCGGTCATATCACTCCGGAAGCCTTTCTTGGCGGCACCATCGGCATCCTTGAAGAGGGAGATCAAATCACCATCGACGCCGTGAATAACCGCATCGATGTAAACATTTCCCAAGAGGAAATTTCCAAGCGCAAAGCCGCATGGGTCCAACCCGCACCGCGCTACACCCAAGGAGTGCTTGCGAAATATGCGAAACTTGTCGCCACCGCCAGCGAAGGCGCGGTGACGGATAAGTATCTGTGAGAGTATTTTTAAATATTGAAAAGAACGCGATGGCAGCTTCAACGTTTGGAATCCCTGAAAAGGGATTCAATCTCTAACTCTAGAGCTCGGCACCAACGCATCAAAATGACAAGGCCCGGCTGCGTCAATCCTCTCTCGGAACGCGACAAATGCGTGAAATCTACCTTCATTAGCTTACTCAGCTTTCTCAAAGTCAATCCCTTAGCAAGCCGCTCAGTGTGCAAAATAGACATAATTCGTAATACCCAATCCACATCTGGATCTCCCGAACTTGATTCTTGGGACGGTGGCTCTCCAGAAAGTTTAGACATTCCGGCATCCTGAAATCCATTTCCGTAACAAAAGAGGTATTTTTAGCTTGTTGGTTATAAGCCTCGCCCTAGCATCTGCCACGGGGCTTTCAGTCTCGGTCTCGGTGTTCCTGTGAATTGGAACAACAGCGGCCTGAAATCCATGGTGACGAAACTGCCCCATCAGGAAAGATCGACACCCATCCTAAAAAGTAAAGAATCTCGCACCTTATGAAATTGCTCTCAGTTACCATGGCTTTTTGGAGTGGCATCCTCCCAATCTGGGCGCAAGAAACAGCCACATCCCGATGGGACGTAGAAATCCCCGTTCCGCTTGCTGTCGGTAGGGTGGCAGCTCCCAGCCCGAAGCCTGAACCCATCGATTTCAAGATCCTGACCTCCCATACGCGCCGGTTCGATGTCACTGAGGCTCCTGAAATGCACGATCTCCCACCCATCAAGGGAACCATCAACGTCACCGTTCAAACCGTCGAAGACCCCGGCTTGCCTGACCCGCCGCCGCCGCTTCCTGCAACTCTTCCTACCGATCCGGCGGTAGTCGCTCGAATGAAGGAGCTTCGGAAAAACTATCGTTTCACCGAACACGTTTTCGTTTCAGCCACCGTCTATGATCATTCGCGGACGTTTTTGAGAATTTATCCCAATGGAAACCTTGCCGGGGAAATCTCTGCGTGGTCTAACGTCGATTTCACCCACTTCAGCGGCTTCAGCACCTATCGAGTGAACGATCCTGATGGGACTTATCGCGACTATGGCTTGTTGATGGGCGTCGGAAATACCGATACCTACCGGATGCGCAAAGGTCTTGCAGCGCACGGTCGGAAGTATCTAGCACCGGAGATTCCAGAGATTCCCGACTTAGCTCTCAGCGGGCCGACATTCGTGGTGGCGGGAGGGCAGACGGATGGTAAAGCCATGGACACCTTGTCTCAAGTCCACGACTTGTATCGCAAGGAAGGCGTGAGAATGGAAGCGGCATACTATGCTAGAGAAAAAGCCCGGGCGGAGAG
>JANPAU010000064.1:0-4988 GCA_031430055.1 Akkermansiaceae bacterium
CGGCCGAGTATGATGAACCGCTCGCCCGCGAAATTCTGCGTTACATGGTCCACGGACTTCTCCATCTCGCCGGTCACGAAGACGCAGACCCAAAAGAGCGGGCCACCATGGAAGCCGCGCAAGAGACTATCGTCGCCGCGCTGTGGACCCCAGAATTCCGAGAACGTCTCACTTGCTGAGCTTGACACAGGCAGGAATGCTTGTGTCAAGCTGCTAGACCAGCCCGTCTTTCCGCGCTTGTTTCCAATACGCGTATTCTGATCGATTGAAATCGATGTATTCGGGCGAGAGATCGCTGGAATACATGGTGTAGTCGGCGTCGCCTTGATTGAGGTTGATGACGATTTCAAACTCGGGGTGGGAAACCACTTCGCGGAGTTCATCCATGGATGTCTCTGCTTGAAGCCCACCGAGGCAGGCGGCTTTCTCGCCGATGTGGATATCGACGAGTTCCTCGCGGATGCGGGCGCGTGAGTAGCCGACGGCATGGATGATGCGGCCCCAGTTAGGATCGCCGCCGTTCCACGAGGCTTTGACGAGGGCTGACTTGCAGACCGCTTCGGCGACTTTTTTCGCATCCAGATAGGTGCGCGCGCCCTCGACTTTGACGGTGACAAATTTGGTGCAGCGCTCGCCGTCGCGGACCACGGCCTTGGCGAGTTCTAACATGAGCCAGCGCAAGGCGTGGCGGAAAAGCTTGCAGTTCGCGCTGTTGCGGCGGATCGAGGGCATCCGTGAAGCACCGTTGGCGAGGACAATGACGGTGTCGTTGGTGGACATGTCGCCGTCGATGGTGATGCGGTTGAAGCTGTCTTCCACGCACTCGAGCACGGTTTTCCGAAGATTTTCCGAAGGGATATTTGCATCCGTGGTGATGAAGCAGAGCATGGTGGCCATACTGGGAGAAATCATGCCGGCGCCTTTGACACAGCCACCGAGACGGACGCGGTGTTCGCCGAGGTCGAAGGAAATGGCGATTTCCTTGGCGTGGGTGTCGCTGGTGATAATGGCGGCGGCGACGTTAGAGCCGTTTTTCGAACTGAGGCAGTCGATCAGTTCGTCGTATTTCGGCTCGAAGCGGGACATTGGCATGGGCAGGCCGATCACGCCGGTCGAGGCGACGCCGATTTCTGAGCGTTTGAGTTTGAGAGGCTTGGCGACGGCGTCACACATCGAGTTAGCATCGCGGATTCCAAGCACGCCGGTGCAAGCATTGGCATTGCCCGAGTTGGCGATAATGGCGCGGAGCTCACCCTTGCGGAGGTGGGATTGGGATACGCGGACGGGTGCTGCTTTCACTCGGTTCGTCGTGAAGGTGCCAGCCGAGGTGCAGGGTTTTTCCGAATAGATCAGCGCGAGATCGAGGCGCTTGTTATCAGGATTTTTAATCCCGCAACTGACGGCGCTGGTGAGAAATCCTTGCGGCGCGCCGACGCCGCCTTTGATCCGGGTGTAAATGAAGTCCATAGCAGGGGTGATGGGAAGCGGCGCAGATTGACCAAGCTTCAAAAATTTTGCAACCCATCAGTCGGATTCAGGCCGAATAGGAGGTTGAAACACTGCACGGCTTGCCCGCCAGCGCCCTTGCCAAGGTTGTCCTCGGCGCTCATGAGGATGATCCGCCCCGTACGGGAATCCAGCTGCCAACCGATGTCGATGAAGTTCGTATGGGTGACATTCTTGGTATCCGCACAGCCGCCGCGGCCGAGGAGGCGGACGAAGTGGGATTCCATGTAAGCGTGCTCAAGTGCCATGTTGACGGCTTCTGGTTCCACGCCGTCGCGCAATTTTGCTGTTGTGGTGGTGACGATGCCGGAGTTCACCGGGATGAGGTGGGGAATGAAGCTGATGGTTACTTTTTTACCTGCGGCAAGGCTGAGTTCCTGTTCAATTTCTGAGAGGTGGCGATGCTTCGGAACGCTATATGCGCGCGCGCTTTCGTTGCATTCGCAAAACAGATATGGGATGTCCGCCTTGCGCCCGGCACCGCTTACGCCGCTCATCGAGTTGGCGACGATGGTGGACGGATCGATTAAATTTTCGCGAAGCAGCGGTAACAAGGGCAATAAAATACTCGTCGGGTAACATCCGGGTGCTGCGATCAAGCGAGCGGCCTTGATTTCAGCGCTTCGAATTTCTGGCAGTCCGTAAACTGCCTCAGTTAGTAAGTCTGGAGCCGGATGAGTGTGATCGTAAAATTCTTCGTAGATTGCCGCATCACGTAAGCGGAAATCCGCGCTCAAATCAATCACCTTCAACCCGCGATCCAGCAGTTGACGGGCGATTTCCGCAGCGACTCCGTGGGGCAGCGCAAGGAATGCCACTTTCGCACCCGTTGCGGCAATCGCATCCGGATCTGGCTCCATAAACGTCAAATCACTTCCGGGTGCCTTGCGGAATCGCGGAAAGACGCTGGCCAAAGATTTACCGGCCTCCTGACGAGAAGTGACTGCGACGAGTTCTACGCCCGGATGGACGAGAAGCAGGCGGAGCAATTCCATCCCGGTGTAGCCGCTGGCTCCGACGATGGCGGTTTTGATGCGATTCATCTGTGTGGCATGT
Organism: Akkermansiaceae bacterium; assembly: GCA_031430055.1. Classification (GTDB taxonomy): domain Bacteria; phylum Verrucomicrobiota; class Verrucomicrobiia; order Verrucomicrobiales; family Akkermansiaceae; genus Luteolibacter. Next base: position 2,563 of record JANPAU010000064.1, read on the forward strand.
CATGATTTTCAGTACTTGCCAATCCGGATTTCTCCTGTTCTCTTCAATTTCCGTTCACGGAACGGGCTGTAGCGCAGCCTGGTAGCGCACCTGCCTGGGGGGCAGGGGGTCGTGGGTTCGAATCCCGCCAGCCCGACCATTTTAAATCCCGTCAAAAGCCCGAATTTTTTGAGCTTTTTCGTTTGCCTCTGGAAAGCTCTTGCTGAAATTAATGGCATATAAACCGCACACTAACATGGCCTCGGCGAAACGCGCGGCCAAGGCTGCATTTCCTAACAAGATCAGGACGATCGGATGTGTCCTAGATGCTATATTGAAACCCGGCTCTGCCATGGCACTGCGGAAATAGTGGGGACCGAAAACGTGACTTCCAGGTAAGGATTCGGGATCAGTATTGCGAAGCTGTGACTCTGCGTTCACTCTCCCGGCGTGACTTTAGCCGAGAACATCCCGTGGTTCGCCACTGCATCCCGCAGGAAGCGGTGGTTAGTGGGCGTTTCTGGTGGGGTGGATTCTGTGGCGTTGCTTCGCTTGTTAGTGGAAGAGGGTTTTGGAAATCTAGTTGTCTGTCATCTCGATCATCGCTTGCGCGGTCGAGCATCGACGGAGGATGCGAAGTTCGTCAAGCGCCTTGCGGCGTCGCTCGGTCTTGAGTGCGAAATCGGGGTCGCTAACATCGAGGGCCTCATGAAGAGGTCTAAGACTTCGATGGAGACTGCGGCGCGAAACGCGAGGCATCAGTTTCTCGCCGAGTGTTCTCAGAAGTATCGTTGCCCGCGAGTCTTACTGGCCCACCACGCGGATGATCAGGCGGAGACTGTTTTGTGGAATTTCTTGCGTGGATCAAAGGGATTCAAAGGCATGCGTGCCGAGCAGAAATTATGGATCGAGTCTGGAGTGATGCTTGAACTGAGCCGTCCCTTGCTCGGGGTAAGGCGTTTGGATTTGGTAGAATGGCTGGAATCGCGGAGGTTTTCGTGGAGAGAGGATGCGAGTAACTTAGAGCCGGTAGCGGTTAGAAATCGTTTGAGAAATGAAGTGTTTCCATTGTTAGCGGAAATCGCCAAGCGCGATGTGGTTCCTGCTTTCGTGCGAGGTGTTGCAGATGCCGAGGATGCGGAAGCTTTGGAGACGTGGGCGTTGGACCAGGCAAAAGTGATGGATCCCCAAGGCCGCTTGCACCTTCCTGTGCTCCGTGCATTGCCCTTCGCTTTGCAGCGACTCGCCTTGCTGAGATTTCTCCAAGAGCATGGAATTCGCTCGTTAGATCGCAATTTGGTCGAGCGTGCGCTGGATCTGCTCGATGTGAAAAATCCGGCAGTGATCAATCTCCCCGGCGGCGGGAGTCTGAGGCGACGAGCGGGGCGATTATGGGTCGAACCTTAAGGTTTATTTCCTCCACCAGGCCAGATTTTTTCGAAATCGTTCGGTGCTTGTTCCGCTTGGCGAATCAATCCGTTAGCGGTCATCGCCAGCCAGGGGGTGATGTTGCCACCGAGCGTGTCAATGGCTTGCACGGTCCAGACGTTGCAGGTCCGTGGGATGAAATAAATATGACGGGATTCCAAGAGCACGCCACCACCCCAACTTGATGTCCCGCAGACGATGGGCTTACCATCGGCGCCTTGGATGCTGCAGTCGTTGAGAAAAGCCGCGAGATCATGGCCCTTACCCCGCGAGACGAGTTTCCGCCAGACCCGCTGGTTCGGGCAGACTTCGACGACGTTCCAATTCGCCGGGATGAGTTCCATCACGGAGGGCGTCGGGAGAAACAGTGCCTTGAAAAATTTCCATGGCGTGTGCAGTCCTTTTTCGACGTAGGCGGTCCGGTCTCCCCAGCTCAGAGTAACGTATTTGGGCGATCCAAAGCCTGTCGGCGGAATGAATCCGCATTCAATGAGCCAGTCGTAGGGGAATACCATTCCGGTGTGAATCTTGTCGGCGATCAGCCAGACGAGAACGTCCGGATCTTGCGGCATACTCTTTTTTGCAACGAGAGCCTTGGAGACTCTGGGTTCGCTCGATAAGGGAGGCGTGTCTGGCAGACGAATCCCGCAGGAGGTCATCATGAGCGCCGTTAGGATAGATGCGGCGAAGTGTCCGTTGATCCGTTCGCGTGGCATCACGAAGGAAGAAACGAGCAGATATATTCACAAATACCCTCGTTCACTTTGATCGTGAAGCCACTGTTCCCGGCGACGTCGAAGGCGGAGCCCGCCTCGACCACGAGAACGTCGCTGGTGTCATCCAAGATGATTTCACAATTGCCTGCGATGATTTCCATCCGTTCGGGAGCCGCCGTGCCGAACTGGAATTTGCCGGGATAGATCAGGCCGAGCGTTTTCTTCGTGCCATCGGTGAAATGCACCGTGTGGGAGACGACGCTGCCGTCGAAATAAACATTGGCTTTCGCATCGACAGTGACG
>JANPAU010000065.1:0-3394 GCA_031430055.1 Akkermansiaceae bacterium
TTACAAGCCTTCCAGCGCTCCCGTAAGAAACTTGGGTTAGCCTTAACTTGACGCGAATGGCACGAGTTCTAGATTGCCAAACGGCGAGGATCCCGTAAATCACGGCGGAGCTTGTAGAAATTCAAGGTCTAGCCCGGTCAATCTTCGAATTGACACTTGAATCAAAAACTGTTCACATGAACTCATAAAATTTCTTTGAAAAGTTTTCCGCTCTTGGACCCCACCTTTATCAAAATCGTAAATACTCGGCAAAAAGACAACAGATGCCAGCTTCCAAAAAATACACAGAGCTCGATGCACGCAACGAACTCGAACAGCAAGTGGCAGATGATCTGACCAAAGCCCTCACTAAACGAGGCGGCAAAGTCAAACATCACGGCACAGGTGCGACACATGCGCCTTCAACGGCACCCGCCGATATCACGATAGATTGGGGTACAGGAGTCAACGCGGCGCGTCTTTTGGTCGAGGTGGCACAGCGAACCAACGAGTCTGAGTTTACATCGATAACTGAACATCTTAACCGCGCCGTAGCGGCGGCTGGAGGCAAAGCAGTCCACTGCCTGTATTCGGGACGCTCCACTTCAATTCGGTTGGTGAAATTCATCAGAAACGAAAACCAACGAAGAGAGACCAAGAGAGAGCTTGGCCGGATCATCTTTATTCGTCTTAATGACCTTCAAGAACTTCTAGATCACTGGGTATCATACCCCAAAGGAGCCTACCCGATTAGCGGACTGCTTTCCGCAGTCGCGCGGTGGCATGAATTCAGCTCAGATACGTTGGCCTATAAAGTTCTGCAGTCGGAGATATTTCCGGACTGGACCGAAAAGGAGCAGGAGCTCGATGCTGAACTGCAAAAAGGCATTGCAGTAAAGCAGGAGCGCTTGCGACGTGATATCGTCAGACTCGAAAACAAACTTCGCGAAAGCGGTATTACGGGAACCTCCGCCCATAAAACTCTCATTTTTCTGTTTTTCGCGGCCCTCTACGAGGACAAACGTGGAGTGGATAGCCGAATGACGCTTGAAGGTTTTAATAGCTATCGTGAGTCAATGAGCCCGAAAGACCGTCGGGAATTTTCAGACCGAACGGTTAATCATCTTTTAACACAACATATTGCCGAAGATTGTGATATTGATGAATCCGGATTGATGAAACATTATGAAGCCATTGAGCTTTCAGATAGTTTTATCATCCAAGAAGTCATTCCAATTTTTGAGTCATACCCACTTTCTGAAGGCGGCATGGATTTCATTGGAGCGGTCTTCGAAGCTCTCGCCCGCCGTTCGGAAAAAGACAACCGCATCGGACAATTTTTCACTCCCGAAACAGCGGTTACTTCGGCATGCAAACTCGCCGCACCTGGACCGACTGATATCGTTTTAGACCCTGCCTGTGGTACAGGTCGGTTTCTTATCCATTCAATGGGAGCGATGCTTGCTCAAGCTGCCCATGTGCCAAATCACACCCGGAGCGCAGTCGAGAATTCCATTAAGCAAGAACGATTACTTGGCACCGATATCGATCCTTGGGTAGCGACTATTGCCAAAATGAATATGTATTTGCATGGTGACGGCAAGTCCAACATATGCTCCTCAAACGGACTTGCCTTATCAACAGGAACTCCCTTCGCACAGCGAACGCCTGCCCAGGTTGACGGCATAATCGATATTGTCCTAACAAATCCACCTTTGGGTGATGTCAACTTTCAGGATATCGCCCAAAAACTTGCAGCAGAGGGATTACTAGGACAGCCGTCAGAATCTCCCGGCACCCCTTCTTACCAACAGGCGTTACTGAAAATGTCCGGTGACTGGACCAATCAAAGGCTGAGTGTAGTTCCTCACGTATGTGCCGAGGAGAAAAAACGGGAGGAAATTGAAAAGAGAATTCAGAACTGGACCGCGAAGGTCCGTGAATGCATTAAGAGTTCCGATGAGAAAGGAGAAAAAAGTGCTCTCCGTTACCAGAAAGAGGCTGAAGCAGCTCTCGCGGATATAATCTGCCGCATCGGCGCAGGCAATCTAACTTACGAGCCGGCGGGCAATACGGCTAAGGGCGGTGCCCTTTTCTTGAGCGCTATTTTCGATTATCTCAAATCTGTAAGACAGCCTCAGGCCCCCGAAGAGTGGAAAGGCGGTCTTGTCGGCATAGTCATTGACGAGGCAGTTTTGAATACCAGAGACTACAAAGTCGCCAGAGACTTTATCATCTCGAAATTTTTCATTAAAGCAATTGTTTCGCTTCCTCGGGACGCTTTCCAGTTTCTCGCTAGTAAATGGGGTCATAGCTCTCGGATTCACAATTACATTGCGACCAGCCTGTTAGCGAGACTATGTATTTGAGTGAGCACTCAAAAAAATTCAAGAATCAATGAGCCGTTCCCCATTGCCTATGGAAGCACCGCATCGGTGGATGCTTTTGTTTTCCGGCGTGATCCTGGCTGTGATCGCCGTGGTAGCCGGACTGTGGTTGGCGGTGGGTGATGGAAGGAAGACGGGGGGTGGCGGAAGCGGTTCCGATGAAACCACACCCGGCACCGCCCTCATCGCCCTGAGCCGGGGCTACGAGCGGGACGGGGAGACCGAGAACTTGGCAAAAGTCCGGTATCAAGCGCTCGCCCTCGCACAAAATCCGACGACTCCTTTGCCCGTGCGGGTGACGACTCTCTCCATCGCCGGCGACGGTGGCGGAGAGGAAGTAAAGCAACTCGCGGGAAAGTTGGTCGGGAATTCGGAGACCCCAGCGATCTTGAAAAAAGTGGCGGAGCGGGTTGTCAAAAACTCCTAATCACTCCAGCCCGCGTTCCGCGACTTCGTCTTCATCCCAACCCAGATAGTGTCCGAGTTCGTGGAGGAAAGTGGTGCCAACTTCGTCACGGTAGTCGTGCTCCTCCTCACCCACCCATTCCCAGAGATTGGTTAGGAACAGCCGGATGCGCGGCAACTCGTCCGGACCAGCCTCTTCCATAGCGGACGGACCTTCGAAAAGCCCGAGTTCGTCACCTTCAAGCTCCGCGTCGTAAGCTCCGTGGCCGGGTTTTTCTTCTAGCGAAATCGCCACCGTCGCCGCCGCGTCTTGGATGTCCTGTGGTAGGACTTTCAACAACGCTTTTAATTCCTCATCTGCCCACGTACTCAATGTTTCAAAGTCCATGGCGATTGGAATAGCGGTTTGCGGCTTTCGGCACAAGGGAACTTCGTGAATTCCAACTGGCTTCCAGTCGCCCACCTGTCGAAGTCGTTGAAGTCAACCCCGCAAGTGATGTAGGCATTCTTGCCTACTCTTCATGGCGGCAGGATGTGAATTGGAGATGGCGAACAGGCAGGGATGGTTGTGTCACTTCAGCCCTTGATTTCAAGAAGCATCTGCGGGTTGTTCGGGAATTTCT
>JANPAU010000066.1:0-2314 GCA_031430055.1 Akkermansiaceae bacterium
CGGCGGCTTTGGATTTGTCGAGCGCCTGGATGTGCTGTTGGGCGTCGGCGTTGATTTGCGCGGCGGCGGCATCGGCCTTGTTAGCTTTTTCGGTGGCGAGGGATGCTGCGGCTTTCACGGCATCCCATTCCTCGCGCAGCGGATCGATGAGGGTGGGCCGGATGAGTCTTTCCACATACGAGCGCGGCGTGTAGTGGGCACCTAACTTGTGGCGTTCGCGCGGATCGAGCGCGCGCTCGACGAGCGTGCCGAAGATGGCGGGCTCGACGGCGGCCCAGTCGGAATTTGCGGCGTGGATGAGCAGCGCGATCTGATCCGCCCGCAACGGCAGCGCGGTGGTGTCCTCGAACAAGCCGCCGTTGAAATGCGGGATGGCACCATTGAGTGCGACCGAGTAGTCCGTGCCCTTGGCCATGTCGGTCCACAGGCTATGGAGCATGATGGGAAAGCCGCCGGGGTTGTCCTGCACCTTTTTCAGCAGCTCGATGAAGGATTTCTTGGGCAGGAGTTCCACGTCCTCGGCGAACATGGTGAAGAGGCAGCGCTGGAGGAATCCGGCGGTGACCTTTGGATCGTGGCCGTCCTTTTCGAGGGATTTGGCGAGTTCTGCCAGAGACTTGGCGACCTCGCGGGTGACCTGGGCGGAGTGCTTCGCGGGATCGAGCGAATGGGGATCGGTCCAGACCTTGCGGAGGCGCTCGCGGATTTCCGGCTGATGGAGATCCGCCAGATAGATGCGGAACGAGGCGGGATCGGGGAAGCGTTCGTAATGACCGCCGGTGCCGGAGAACTCGGCGTAGAGGTCGATGCTGTGGCCGACGTCGCAGACGATGAGAAACGGCGGGCGGCCTTCCGCCGCGGGCAGCGCGGTGATGTATTTGCGGGCCTGGTTGTAGGCGCGCTGGAGAACCTTGTCGAAGGCGGCGGTGCCGCGCTTGCCGTGGCCGGACTTGCGGCTGACTTTGTTAGGAATGAAGTCGAGCAGGGTGCCGTCCTTGACGGCTTTGGAGAAGGTGCCCTGTTTGGTTTCCGATAGCAGGCAGCCGGACTTGTAGAGATCGATGAAGCCGGTGGAGGTGCTGCCATCGGACTCCTTGTGGGTGACGGCGCGCTCGAAGACGTAGAGGTTCTGCGCATTGTCCGGACCGGCGGGTTCGGGGTGGGGAACCTGTAGGATCTCGTCGCATAGTTCGGTGAAGAACAGCGCGTAGTTGGCCTTTTCCGAGCCGCCGGATTTTTCCCATCGTTCGATGAACTTCGTGATGATTTCCGCGGAGGCATCGGGCATGGCGGATTTATGACTGCTAGAGAGGGGGCGGCAATCCCAAACGGCAGTGCGGGCGTGAGGTAGGCAATCCTGCCTGCATTCTAGGGAATCCAGCCAACTTGCGGGTCACGGCGGAAGCCGCGCTGGAATTGCTCAAGCAGGTGACGCCGTGACGGGGAACCGGGTCATCCACCGGCACCTGATTGGGTGAGGCCGGGCCAGAGTAACAGCACTGTCGCGAAGAAGTGGAGAAGCGCGGGGTCTGAGGATTTCAATCGATCCCACGCCTCGATGGCCTCCTTTGCCTGCTTGCAGGCGTCAAGGGCGCTCGCCCGGCTCACCGTCTGAGTTCGATCATAGTCCGCCGCGTGGCGAGCTTGCTGAAGGTCGGCAAAGGTCTTGCAGACCTCCCTCAGATCGGCATTCGCTTGGACACGCAAAGGGTTCCAAAAAGGTTGAAGCGATTGTCTCGGAGGAGTTTTCTGAAACTCGATGCACACCGCCTTGATCTTGCCGTGTGCGAGAGAGCGGCAAGCCAACTGGCGTAGGGCTTTGTGCTGAGGGCCGGCGCCGATGAGTTCCCGAGTGGCCTCCTCACCCATGAAATGAAACAAGGCATAGTAAGCGGTGGAAACAGCACGCCGGAGACTGGCTTGTCGCGGGCGTTTCGGTTCCCGGACGGCCAAGTGCCTGGCCTGTTCCAAGAGGTCATGGTGCAGGCTCATTCCGCTTCCACTGGTTCCTCGGCAAGGCGAATGATCTTGAGATACACGAATCGATCTTCCCCATCCTTGCGGTAAACGAAATCCCGCAGCTTCTCCACGAGCGGCTTTATATCATTCCACATGACTTTTTCCACAGGAAGACTGGCGGGAAAAACGACCACCAAGCGCAATGCCTGTTCGCCATCCTGGTCCTCCATGAGCTCAACCTTCACGCTCTCGGGAGTTGGAACCTTGCCTGCCTGCGCGATCAACCTTGCGATGTCGGATTTTGAAAGTGTTGGAACGGGCTTGATCATGTGGGGACTGTAGCGGCTTCGGAATT
>JANPAU010000067.1:0-15886 GCA_031430055.1 Akkermansiaceae bacterium
GGCGGTGCCGGTTAGAAGATTTTGGAATAGGTCGAGCGCGGAGCAGTTCTGGAGTTTGGCGGTCTGGGTCAGGCTGCTGAAAATGGCGATGTTCTCCGAGCCTTGTTTGCTGCGGGTTCCCATGCAGACTTTGCGGAAGATTACCAAAGGCCGGAGCGCGCGTTCGGCATGGTTGTTGGTGGGAGGACCACCGAAGTGGATGAAGGTGAATACTTCGGAGTGCTCGCGCGCGCCGGGGATGAGGCGTTTCCTCAAGGTGTCGGCTTTGTGATAGCCGAGTGATTTGGCGCAGACGCGATTGAGAATGCCATGGAGCCGATCGGTGAGTTTTTCACGGGCTTTGAGGCCGGTGGGAATGACGATGGCGCAGGCCAGTTTCAGGAGTCTGGTCAGTTGGATGCAAAAGCGCACGGAGGGGGTGTCGGGCTTGTTCATTGCGGCAAGGATCAGGCCGATCTCGCGGGCGGTTCTGAGGAGGTGGGCGAGGCAGTTCTGGCGACCCTGGACAATAATCGGCTAGTCACGCGAACTGCGTCGGTGTGGATCGCGCTGGCACCGAGCATTGAGTTTTACGGCCCAGATTTTTCCGCTTCCCGGTCGATGGCAAAACGGGCTAGTGTCGCGTAAAATTTCAGAAAACGCTAGAACTCATGACGCCTTCCATTTTCCATACGACCACTCCGCTGGCTGCCAGCGCCGAGGTGATGTTTGAGTTCCACAGTGACCCGCGCAATCTGACAGAGGTCATGCCGCCGACATTGAAACTGGTCAGCTTGAAAACGGACGGCCCGGCCCAAGAGGGGAGGATGATCGAGCTGCATTGCCGCGATTGGTGGGTCATCCCACTTCGTTGGACTTGCCGGTGGAAGACGGTGCAAGCGCCATACCTGCTAGTCGATGAGATAGTGAAGGGGCCATTCGCGGTTTTCATTCACGAGCACCGCTTCGAAGCGCGTGAGCAAGGCGGCTGCATCATGCATGACACGCTGACCTATCAGTGGGGACGCGGCTGGTGGGGCAGGCTGATTTCGGAAACCGGGGTACGGCTCTATCTGACGGTGCTCTTCAAGTATCGTCACCACCGCACACGAAAATGGGCTGCTCGTGCATGAACCGTTTTCCCGTCAGGTGGGATTGTGCTGCTCCCGAACTCGGGGATCTCTCGGTTCCGAATGATGAACTTTAAAATACCCTCCGCCCTCGCCAAGCCCGCCGCTGGCAGCGCCAAAACCCCAAAAGGCTTTGCCTCTCCTCACGATCCCGCCGAGCCGGGGGTGAAAAAACGCGTCCAGCGCGGCGGCTCATTCCTCTGCAGCGACCAATACTGCACCCGCGGCAAGGGCGAAGAGCGCTCGGGCACCAATCACAGCGGTTTTCGCTGCCTGAAGGATTAAATTCCACCCGTGCCTGGGTTCCAGCCTTGCCAAAATATAAATTGCCCGTAATTTCTCCGGCGAGCAGGTATTTCCTACCTCCGATGCCCGCAACCGGCCGAGTGCCTACAGATTCACCCCTTATTCCCCGGGACGTGAAATCGGCCTGCGACTGAGGACCCCCGGAACACTTGTTTCACGGGCGGCGGCGCAAGCTGGCTTGTTCTGACACCGGTGAAGTCTCCTTCCGCAAGCTGCGGAGCTTCACCCCGGCACCCATAAGTAGGTTCCGTCAGAGTCATGCCGGTCAGCACGAGGTCCTTCCAGCATTGCCGGATTCATCCTGAATCCGCCGCGCCGGGCCGCCTGAAACACCAGACCCCACTGACAACATGTCAAACGCAACACAAGATTCCCGCAATTCGGGAGACAACCGTCGCCGCCGCAACCGCGGAGGCCAAAACCGTAATCTAAATAACAACGAACGCCGTGGCAACGGTGGTGGTGACCGCGGCGAACGCGGTGATCGCAACGACCGTGGCCAATCTCGTGGCCGCGATCACAGCAATCGCTCCGAGGAATTCCGCCCACAAGCCCCACGCCCTGCCCGCACTTATGCGCCGGTCAAGCTGAGCTTCTGGCAGAAAATCCTCAAAGCCATCGGCCTCGGTCCGAAAACTCCCACGCCACCCGCCCGCCCCGAGCGCGCCGAGCGAAATGACAGCAAGTCCGAGTCCACCCCGTTTCCAAGCGGAGACCGTGCGCCCAAGTCCAACACTCGCAATGCCCGTTCCGGTGAAGGTGAAGCCCGCCCACCGCGCGAAGCTCGCGAACCTCGTGAGCCACGCCCACCCCGCGAAAAGCGCCCTGAAGGCGAGCGCGAGGAACGTGCCCCACGCGGTGGAAATCGCAATGGTGACCGCCCACGCGGTGGCGATCCAAAAAGCGTCGAGTCCACCCGCGTTTACGTTGGGAACTTATCCTACGACGTTTCCGAGCAAGACCTCCAGGAACTCTTCAAGGGCATCGGCGGAGTTCGTAATATCGAGATCGTTTACAACCGCAGCACCCACCGCTCCAAAGGCTACGGCTTTGTGGAAATGCTCCGGATGGACGAAGCCATGCGTGCCGTGGAAGTCCTCCACGACCAGCCATTCATGGGCCGCAACATGACCGTTTCCGGTGCCAAGTCCAAGGGCCAGGACGAGCGCGAAGACATGGAAGAGCGCGACCGGCCCGAGCCGACCCGCGTGGTCCTCGCTTCCACCACAGCCGCTGTTGCCGCTGTCGTCGCCGAGCCAACCATCGAGACCATCATTGAAACCGTCACCCAAGTGGCGGAAGAAGCGCCAGTCGCCACGGTCGAGGATCTTGAAGCCAAGTATGGCTTCGACGAGCCCAAGCAAAAGACCGAAGAAGCCTGATCCAGCCCCCTGATTCACTCCCAACCTCCGTCCGGCTCGCCGCGACGGAGGTTTTTTATTGGCAGTCTGTCATAGGCATGAAAGGCAAGCCGTGCCTAGTTGGAGACGAAGCGAAATGGGGAAAAATACAGATCGCCCAAGCCCGCTCCATCAGCTCATACTGATTCCGATGAATGCCCCGTCATCGCCGAAAAGCGATCCTCGCCCTTGGTTTGCACTACTGCTAGGGATCTACGTGGTCTGCGGGCTTGCTTTTTTTGGATTCGGTCGCACGCCATGGCAGGTCGCGCTGACCATTGGCACCGCCGTTGCTGCAGATTTCCTGCTCGACCGCCTGCTGCGCAAACGCAGAGGATTTCCGTGGAGCGGACTGATCACGGGTTGCGGCCTCTCCCTCCTGCTCGACTACGGATCAAATCCTTGGCTGCCGATGCTGCCGCCTCTGTTAGCGATCAGTTCAAAGCACCTTTTCACGATCCATGGGCGACACGTTTACAATCCAGCGCTATTCGGGCTGATCGCCGGCATGTTGCTCGGGGGCGGCATGGTCTCACCTGCACCCGCCTACCAATGGGGCGGCACGTGGGTGGTGGCTTTCTTTTTCGTCGGCTTGGCTCTGGTTATCTTTATTCCAAAAATCGGGCGTAGCTGGTTGGTCGGTTCCTTCCTCGTCTTCTATATGTTACAAACAGCCCTGCGTGCTTGGGTGATGCGTCATCACGTGCCACCGGAAGCGATTTGGCTCGGCACTCTCAGTGCTCCGTCGTTTTTCCTGTTCACCTTCTATATGCTCACCGATCCCGCTACCTCACCGCCGAAGCGCGGAGCGCAAATCGGAGTGGCAGCAGCGATCACCTTGATCGATCTCGGGTTCCATTTCCGCCAGAGCTACTACACGCTTTTTTACGCGGCGTTCACCGTGCAGACCGCACGCTTCGCGTGGGCTTGGATGAAGGATCGGCAGTTTCCCACTTGGAAATCTGTTGCCGCCCGCACGGGCTTGGCAGCTTGTTTGTTAGGGGTGGCATTCCTCCTCGACCGCACACCGCGTGGAGTGACGGAGGATCCTGGGTTCACTTGGGTGGAGAAAGAGCTTTTCCCCTCGCAGCAAGGCAGCGTGCTCACCGACATCGACCCGCGCCTGCAACATGTGGGGAAATGGATACTCTCCATTGGCGATGCTGCAGCGGTGGCGGATGTCGATGGCGACGGCTTGCAGGACCTATTTCTCACTCGCCCGATGAAGCACCCGCTGGACCGCTGCACCTTGTTTCAAAATACCGGAGGCCTAACATTTGAGCGCGTGGAAATCCCAGCGCTGGAGAAAATCCGCAATGATCCGGCGTCTTATGGGCTGCCTTCATGTGCGGTGTTTGCCGACTTCGATAACGACGGTGACCAGGATTTATTCATCGGCATGGGTTTCGGCACCAGTCGCCTATTTCGCAATGAGCGGTTAGAAACGGGTAAGCTCGCATTCACGGATATCACAGAAGCCGCCGGTATCCACGGTCATCACACCTGCCTCGCAGCCTTGTTTCTCGATGCCGATCGTGACGGCGACCTCGATTTAATGGTCGCCAACTCCATGACACCCTATTTGCCAGACTATACCAAACAGACGCCTCTCAACCCTTTCCGCCTACCACAACCCGAATACGAGGGCGACCGGCGGATGTTTCACTTCATGCACTCCAGCTGGCACAAAGCAACGAACGGCGGACTGAACCAATTCTATCGAAATCGCGGCGACGGCACTTTTACTAAGGAGGATATCGTCAAGCTCGGCATGCCGGAGACGCATTGGACGCTCGCGCTCAATTCAGCAGACTTCGACGGTGACGGTTGGCCAGACATCTATGCCGCCTCAGACTTCGGCCCAGATGATCTCTATCTGAACAATCAAGGCCACGGATTTCGCCGGATCGAAGGCCCGCACTTCGGCTCGATCGGCCGGGATACCTACAAGGGAATGAATGTCAGCATCGCCGACTTTGATCGCAGCGGCACACCCGACATCTACGTTTCTAACGTGCATGCTCCACTACAAGCCGAGGGCAGTCTGCTATGGATGACCGAGCGAACCCAAAACGGCGTGGTCTTCCATAACGAGGCATCCCGCCGTGGTGCGCTCAATCCATTCCGCTTCGGCTGGGGTGCTGGCGCGACGGATCTTGATCTCGATGGCTGGACGGATCTGGTGCAGGCGAACGGCATGGTGGACGACCACATGGACCGGCGTTTCTCCAAGCCGCGCGACTATTGGTATGTGAATGGCCAAGTCGCCCGCAGTGGCCCGGAAGTCCATGCTTACGCCGACCGCTGGGGTGATACCCGCGGCTACTCGATCTGGGGCAGCCAGATGAATCGGGTATTACTCAACCGTAGCGGCACCTTCCATGAGGCCGCGGAAATCACCGGCCTCTCAAGACTCGGCAATACCCGCGGTGTCGCACTCGCGGATTTCGACAATGACGGCGATTCCGACCTCGTGCTGACGCGGGAATTCGATCCAGTTTTATTCTACGAGAACCATCGTAGAAAACCCGCTGCGTGGGTTGGCTTTGAAATTGTGGGCGATTCCGAAGTCGTCAACTCAGACGCAGTGGGAAGCGTGCTAAATGTATCGCGTAATGGCGAACATTGGCATGTCGATGTCCTCAACGTCACTGGATTTTCCGCCCAAGGTGATCGCCGCATCGTGATCGGACTGAACGAAGACTCCACCGCAGTCCAAGCGCGTATCCATTGGACGGATGGCAGCGCGCAAGATCTTGGTAATTTCGAAAGTGGAAAATACCATCGTATCCAGAAACTAGCACCGCCCGCACAGCCCTCTTCGACGGCAGTCCGGTGACTAAGCGATCTTCCGCCTCGGCAAGAACCGCCCGACGATCACCCCAATGACGAGTGCGGCCAATCCGATCAACCAGAGTTTGTAGCCTTGGAGCGCGGCGATGATCGGATTTCCAACAGGATCGATGCTCGCCTGGATGCGGACAATTTTCCAAGCTTCGCCCTCCTTGCGGGCGATGGCAGTCCATTGTGAAGTGAAGTCGAGCACCTTGCCACTGCGGACAGCGTGCTCTTGCGCCCGGCCCTTTGCGATGGCGATGTTGCCTTCGAAAATCGTGTCGTCAGGATCGACCGTCACTTGATAGGTTCCTTCTTTGCCAAGAAAATCTTCTACCTTCTTCCAGTAGCTGAGGATTCCTTCATAGCCTTTCACCTCATCGGCGGTGATCATGACCGCAGTGAAATCTGCCGCTAGATGCGGCTTCAACAAGGAAAGATCACGCGTGGAGACGGCCTTCTCATAGATTGCCTTTAAGTTACGGAGTGCATCTTTGTCCCGCTCGGTGGCAAGACCAGGCAGAGTGAGGGCAATGAGGAGTGTCAGTAGTTTCATCACGAGTTCCGGGTTCGCTTGCCATCCTTCCAGAGACTGAAGGGCGGGGAAATCAAAAACGCACGGGTCGCCTCACCCGCAGAGATTTCTGTGCCAGCGGTGAGGAGCGAATAGCCGCCGATCATCGCGGCATCACCTATCTTCACAGGAGCCAGAAACAAATTGCGCTTCATCACATGCGGGTTGAGCCGGACACCGGCACCGAAGACCACTTGATCTCCGATTTCCAAAAAACCGCGATCAAGGATAAGCGTCCCTGGCGCCCAATACGTGAGCTTGCCGATGCGAGCCCCCCAAAGCCGCAGCCAGAATGAATACACGCCGGGCACCAAGCGCAGCAGTTCCTCCAGCGCGGGAAAACGGAGAAACAATACCTGACATTGGAAGCTCGCCCACCAGCGGATGAACTCCGGCGATCCGATGGCAATCTCCGCCGGACTCGCGCGTAGGGATTCTCGCAGCAAGCGCCCGGGGATCAATGGAACGAGATATAATACCAACGGAGCCAACCATGGATATGGAGTTAGAAAACACCCCAAGGTGAGCAATGCATGAATGAGCGGCACGAGGTTCAGCAGAAGCATCGTGAGCTGAACACCTCTTCTATCAGCGAATGATTTTCCCTGCATGATGATTTTCAACTCGTTCGTCGGTGTAACGGGGGCCACGCCACATCCGCAGATAAGCGGCAAGCAAGCGGCCACGCTCACCGTCATCGTCCGGCGTGATTTCCGGTAGATTGACCCACGGCACTGTCGGTCTGGCGTGGTGATTGCGGTGCCAGTTATGATTCAGCCACAAGGCATCGAGCCATTTCCATGTGCGTAGATTCCGAGCACCCTTCAACACATCGCGCTCGGTCCCGAAGTGGTGGACATATTGCAACGCCGACCAGATTACGCCGAAGCTTCCCAACAAAGTTAGATAATGCCCAGGCGGTACGTCCCAAAGCCACATCCATCCGCCGTGTAGGCAAACCACCGCCAGCGCTTCGATCCGAATCAGTCGAAAATACTGCGGATTGAGTGAGTCAAGCAGCGCCTGCGTGGGCCGGTCGAAATCCGCCCAGCGTGCCTTGAGCCAGCGTGGATTCATGAGCGCGATGAAATTTCCAAGCACCACGGCCAGATAAAAAAATCCGGTCAGAATTCCATAGAGCTGGAGGGATTTCCAAATCCGGCTTTCGCCCTCGAAATAGAAATCGAAAGCTTCGTCATCCGAGCGGTTGCGAAGGTGATGGCCGATATGTCCCTGCCGCAAAAGATGAAAAGGCGCTGGAAAAAACAACGCCAGCAGTGCGCCGGTGAATTCGTTCACGTTCCGGTTGGGGTGAAGTAATCCATGCTCGGCTTCGTGCAACATTGCGTAAGTCGAGTTCATCACCAAAGCATAAGCCATCGCGAAACCTGCGAGCGCCCATAGCGATTCCACTTGTCCCGCTGCTGCTAACAACCCGAGCAATGCAAAAAATTGCGCTGCGGCGATTGCTAGATTCAATTTGCCGGGGAGCGGGAAATCCTCTTTCATGGTCGAACGTAAGCGAGTAGGTAATCTCCAAGATTCTTGAACTCAGGCAAGTCGTCAAACAACGCAAACGCCCTTGGAGTGATCGCGCGACTGTAGAGGCTGGCGTGATATTCGCGTGAAGTCGCAAGTTCACCCAGCTCACGATGAAGATCAGGACTGAGTGGCACTAACTCGGGAAACTCGTCGATGAAAGCCTGCAAGACCGCTTTGCCTGCACGCTTCGGAGTGGTGAAAAACTCTCTCATCATCGTGCCGAACAAGCGCGCTTGCAGGCGGCGTTTCCACATAGGCATCGGCAGCCAAACTCGTTCTATTAATTTCAAATCCCACTTCACATGATCGATCTCATCTGCCAGATGCTTACGATGAAGGTTTAGAAATGTCGGCTCCACTTGATTGAACTTTTTCAGGCATTCCTGAGCGATGAAAATTGATCGTTCCTCCTGCAGCAACATCAGTAAAATCCAACAAGGAAATGCAAAAGGCCGCTGCGCAAACCAGGCACTCACTGAGCGCATCTTCGCATCGACCGGGATGAAAAAATAGCTACCTGCAGCAAGGCTGAAACGACCGGGATCGACCCGATGGTTGGCTTCGCGAAACCACCGTGAATGCCGATGCTCCTCAGCCTCGAAGCGCCGCAAGTCATCCGCCAAATCAGCACCGATTCGGTCAGGATTTTGGTAAAGAGCTGGCAGCACGTTAGTTGCTAATAATTCTTCGAAGAACACCGTCTGTTCGTTCAAATAGAGCGCGTAGAGCTGCGAGTAGCGCAGTTGGTGACGTTCTTCCAGCCGATTCCACGATGCCACATGCGCCAGAGCCGTGAGCCGGGCCGGGAAGAACGGTCGCGAGAAATCGATTTGACGGCGAGCGATGACAGTTTCAGCGGGCATGAGGGACGGGTGGTCGGCGCAAACGTTCAAGCATCAGGCCGGTAAAAGTCCGGTGATCGAGTGCTGGATTCATCCGTGGCACGACATGGAGCCTGTGGAAGTTAGGCAACAAGCTCCAGTGCAGCGAGGGCCGCAAGTGATGAGCGGTATGGTAGCCATTGTTCAACAGAATCCAATTGACGAACAATCCAGTCACATTCCGCGAGTGATCGTATTCCGAAGCCGTATCACAGTCCTGGTGCTGGAGCAGATTCACTCCCACCAGCACGAGCTGAGCACCAAGCCAAGGCGTCATCAAAAACAATAGCGTGGAACGCCAGTCGAGTATCACTAACACCGTAAGTGTTACATAAAAAATCAAGCGCTCCAACACCGCCTGACGGTAGAGCTGCGGCCGCGTCATTTTCCAGCGACTCAGGTCATTCGGCTTTTCACGTATCATCGCTGCAACTGATAGAAATGGGAATGTCATCAAATTGATGAAGTTCCAACGTGAATCCACCAAACTGGTGCGCACGAAGTCATGTTCCGAATCCGGATGCACATGATGTCGCTCGTTGTGCGCGGTGACGATGCCAGTCGGTGGTTGCCCCGAGCCGAACATCAGCAACAATTGAAAAACCCGATTCCAAAACCGTCCGTGAAAAATCGGCTGATGCATGTGATTGTGGGCAACGATGCAGCAGACAAAAGCCAGCCCCCACGAAGCGGCTAACGTCAAAGGATTCCGCAACCACCCGCACCACGCACCGCCCAAAACTAATAGTGCCAGAATCACCAGCCCAAGCGTCCGCCAATCCGCTCGGTAACGGAGCCGGGGAAATAACGAATGGTATTTCATTGAGTCCCACACTTCAGTCTAAGAATCACGCTGAATCAAACTTTATTCCTCGCCGAAACCATTCGCCAGAGAGAGATCGGGCGGTCTAAGTTCGCGCGTGCTTCGGGGACACTGGTATATTGCTTGCCGTTCAGAACAAATCGCCAAGGGGCCACTTGCCCGAACGGTGATTGGCGAGCCATTAGTCTTGTTTCGCAGTGTGGAGGGGAAAATAGCGGCGCTTATTGATCGCTGCGCTCACCGGAATTTAGCACTGTCGCGAGGCACGGTGACGGCCGACGGCCTACTCTGCGCCTACCACGGTTGGAGTTGGGGCACGGACGGTCATTGCACACGCATCCCATCCGCTTGTGGCGGAAGCTGTGAAGCCATCCGCGTGAAATCCTATCCAGTCCGCGAGCAGCAAGGGTTTGTCTGGGTTTGGATCGCAGATTCCGAAACCGTAGAGCCTACAGGTGAGCCACTGATTTTCCCTCACCTTGGCGAGACGGGCTGGAGACACTTCATCATGGAGCGCGTCTTCGAAGCAGATGCGTTCCACTGCGTGGAAAATTTCTTGGACGTCCCACACACTGCGCATGTCCACCGGGGACTCTTCCGGGGTGAGGAAAGCAAGGAGATCGAAATTGAAATTACCTCGGGCGAAGACTGGATCGAAGCAGAATTTCTGGGCGAGGAGCGGATGGATTCATGGATCGGCAAGCTGCTGGTGCCGGCGGCAAGTCGCATCCGCCACGTGGATCGCTTCCAACTCCCCTACATCACTCGCGTAGACTATCAGATGAGCGAAAAACGCCAATACGTGGTGATGAGCCAGTGCACACCGGAAGGCCCGGAGCGAACCCGGGTGTTTACGTATTTGGGATTTCGCTTTGTCCCGCTGGGTGGTTTGATTCAGCTATTTTTCCAACCCTTCGCCGGAGTGATTCTAAATCAAGACGTCGAGATTCTCCAACAACAGACCGACGACTTGCGCCGCACAGGGCCGGCACGTTTCATCTATCATGAAACAGATGCCATCGCACGCGGCATCCGGGATCTCATCGACGGGAAATCTCTTGCCGATAGGGCACCGGAGCGCAAGAAACTACGGATATGAAAGAAGCATGGCAGATGGCAGCGGAGAGGATCCCGGTGTGGGCGGCGGTGATCTTGCTGTTTTGCCAGTATGCAGGACCACTCTTTCATTTCTGGCAGAACCACCCCCCGCAGCGCCTCGGCGGCCCCATTTCTCGCGCGAAAGCAGGATGGCTGGCGCACGCAGCAACTCTTTGGCTCTTCCTCCCCACGTTGTTAGTCATGCAAGATCCGGCTTATGCATGGCTCGCCGCTTCGATGGGATTGCGAACCCTCATCGAGCTGCCGCTTTGTGCGAAACAACGCTGGAGCACCAATCACGGGCTTTCTCATGATGCGATCCATGCCGTGATCGCGCTTTATTGGCTACCACGCGTTTCACCCGACGTTCAACTTTGGATAGGCTTAACGCTGGTCACTCTGATCGTCGAAGTCCACTTCGTCCTACGTTTTCGGAAGACGACCGAAGGCCCCGCAAAGGGCATTTACTTCGTCCCGGACGGTCCTGCCTACGCGAAGTTAAACCTGCTCACTGACATGATCCGCATGCCTTCGCAGTATCTCATGATTTCTATCCTCATCGCCGCATGTCTCCGTTGATCTCGATGACCTTGACGAGTAGCGTACGTACGGTGGTTTCGCTATCAAGTCGGGAGCGAGAGGCGATGCATGATTTGATGACGACTCACTATGAGGCGGTGTCACCGGAGATTTTTGACCGCGATCTTTCTGCCAAGGATGAAGTTCTGATGTTGCACGATTTGGAGGGCTCCTTGTGTGGATTTACGACTCTCGCGTGGAATCCGGCAGGAAACTTCGCTGAGGGCGACATCTTGTTTTCTGGAGATACAATCATCGACCGGAAATGCTGGGGAACCCAAGACTTGGTGCAGGCATTCTGCCGTCGTGCTGGACAATGGAAGGCGACTAACGGACGGCCCCTGTTTTGGTTTTTGATTTCAAAGGGCCACCGGACTTACAGGTATCTCCCGTTGTTCGCGCGGCGGTTTTACCCGCACCCTGAGAACGAGGAAATGGAATGGGCAAGGCTTTCAGGGCAAGTTGCCGCCCGACTATTCGGAGACAACTGGAAGCCAGCGGAAGGCGTAATTCGTTTCTCGTCCAGCCTCGGACAACTGCGCGAAGAACTTGCCGCAAAGAGCCGCGAAAGTCCATGGTCCAAGTATTTTGAACAGTGCAATCCGGGCTATGCGAATGGAGAAGAATTGGTCTGCCTCACGGAAATGGATGAATCTAACTTACGACGTGGTGCGCTCGCCGAATTTCGTAAAGGATTCCGATCATGAATCCTCATGCCGCAGACTTGCTAACTGTGCTTGAGGCGTGGAAGACACCTCCGGGTGAATCGTGGCTGCGGTTGCGTGGACTTCTCGAAAAGCATTCTGACAGCGCGTTCGGGCGTGCATTCGGATTTGAATCGATTCGCTCTCCAGAAGATTTTCGTGAGGCAATTCCGCCGATGGACTACGAGGGACATCGGTGTTGGATCGAGCGCGCCGCTGCGGGTGAAAAGCAAGTGCTCGCTTGCGACGAACCAAGCGGCTTCGAACGCACGTCCGGCACCTCATCACAGGCGAAGTGGATTCCGATCACTTCGGGCCTGCAACAGGAGTTCGCACGCGGTCTTGCCACTTGGTTTGAAGCATGGCAGATCCGAGCTCCGGAAGTCTTCGCAGGCAGAGCCTACTGGGCCATCTCGCCTTCAGGCATGAAACAGGAAACTTCCTCCGGCGGCCTGCCGGTGGGCATGACCAGCGACGCGGCGTATTTCCCGAATGCGATCGGAGAACGTCTGGCAGAATGGTTGATAGTTCCTAACTTCAGTGGCGAGACTGGGTCGATCTTCGAGGAAACGGCCGAGGCCTTGCTCGCCACGCCGGACCTGAGTGTCGTTTCGGTCTGGAGCCCGACATTCCTGCTAGGCATCCACGCCGCCATCCGCCGCCTGCGCGGCGATTTCACCTGGCGCGGAATTTGGCCCAAGTTGGCGCTGGTCAGTTGCTGGGCGGATGCCTCCAGCGTGCCATGGATTCCCCGCCTGCAAGAATGCCTCGGCGGGATACCCATCGAAGCAAAAGGTTTGCTGGCCACCGAAGGCATCACCTCCGTGCCAGACTCGCTCGACGGTAGCCCCCGACTGGCGAGCGAATGCCATTGGCATGAATTTCTCGATGAATCGGGTGGCTTCACCGCAATTTCCGAACTTCAGTTAGACCGGATTTATGAAGTCCTCCTTACCACCGGTGGCGGGCTTTTCCGCTACCGCAGCGGCGACCGCGTGCGGATGATCGGTCGGGCTGCGGATGGCCTGCCGCGCCTCCGCTTCATGGGACGCGCCGGAACCATCTCGGATCTGGTAGGAGAAAAAATCCACGCGGACCAGGTGGCGGAGGCGCTCGCCGGGCGAGGTTTCTTGGTGGCCGATCCGGCGCGTCCGGGATACGACCTCTGGCTTAACAAGACGTCGTTAGCTCTCTCCGTTGAAAAACAACTGCGACTGAATCCTTATTTCGATCAAGCTCTCGCACTCTGCCAGCTTGCACCACTGAGAGTCCGCAGACTGCCGGAGGAATGGGGAGTGCGACTAACAATCTCCCTTGCCGCACACCGAGGCTGCCGCATCGGAGATGTGAAGCCGCCCGTATTGATCACTCGCGAAACACCGGAGGAGGTCGCATCATGGCTGGATTGATCCTACGTCAGGCTGTCGAGGTCGATCATTTAGCGATCGAAGAACTGTTTCGAGCGACGCCGATGGGTTCACGCATCAGGATCGGTTTCGAACGTGATCCTGACTATTTCGCGGGCGCACAAGTTCAAGCAAGTGAACCCAGTGTCTGGGGTGCTTTTGAAGACGGTGGCCGCGCTGTGGGAATTCTATCCGCTGGCTCACGGCGGGTGTGGCTGGATGGGGAAAGACCGATGCGCTACCTCAGCGATCTGCGAATCCATCCAGACTGGCAGGGTTCATCGCTGCTAGCGCGGGGATTCCGCCTGCTGCGCCGCGAGGTTTTCCAACCGGGCGAATGGGCTCAAACGCTGGTGCTCGAGGACAATCTCGGGGCACTTGATTTACTAACCAGTCGACGAGGGTGCCTGCCGGAATACCGCCCCGCCGGCAGATATGTAAGCTGGCTACTCCCGTCGCAGCGAGTCGATGTAAAATCTAACGTAAAAGTCCGCCCCGCCACAGCCGCCGATCTTGGAGAAATGCAAACATTGCTCGACAGCGAATCCAGGAGGCGAAGTTTTTCTCAAATACTAAACCTCACCGATCTCGGACAAGCATCCTGGCGAGATTTCGTCTTGTCTGATTTCCTCGTGGCCGAAAAACACGGCGCACTTGTCGGTATCCTCGGCTTATGGGATCAGAGTGGTTTCCAGCGGCTTCGGGTTAAAGGTTACTCGCCGACGCTCACTATGCTGCGCCCGCTCTGGAATGCTTGGTCCCGACTTCAAGGTGGCGTTCCTTTGCCGCGCGCGGGCGACCCCGTGCCGCTGCGTAAAGCAACCGCGATCGCCTGTCACAACAATGATCCATCGATTCTCCGAGCCTTGCTTGCCGCAGCGCTAACTGAAAATGAAGACCGGACACTCTTGCTCGGACTTTCTGCGGAAGACCCTCTCACTGCGGCGTTGCACGGGCTGGCGGCGAGGAAGGAATACGGCCGTCATTTCCTGGTCGGTTGGGATGGAAACCCTCCCGTATGGGCCGAACCATTCGCTTTCGATGCCGCCCGAATCTAACCCGCTCGGCTGCCACACCATCAATGTGATGCTGCGTTGTCTACAGGGCACTCTCAAGACCCATCCGATGCCAATTCCACACTCGCCACTCCATCCTCTGCGTTTCTAAGATTCGCCATGCCCCGTATTGCACGCATTTTCCTCTGGATTGCCATTTCCCTTCTCGGAACCACCGCCGTCGCGGTCGCCGCCTTCCAGCGCAACGAGCCGGTCAATGCCCTTTGGCTAGTCATCGCCGGGGTCTGCACATTTGCGGTTGCTTATCGTTTCTACTCGGCCTGGTTGATGGCCAAGGTGCTCACCATCGACGACACCCGCGCCCCGGCTGCGGTCACTTGCAGCGATGGCAAAGACTTCGTTCCCACGCCCAAGTGGGTCGTCTTCGGTCACCATTTCGCTGCCATCGCCGGGCCAGGACCACTCGTCGGGCCGGTTCTAGCAGCGCAGTTCGGCTACCTGCCCGGGACACTCTGGATCCTCGTTGGTGCCACCCTTGGCGGCGGTGTGCATGACGCGATCATTCTCTTCGCCTCGATGCGGCGGAACGGAAAGTCTCTCGGCCAAATGCTCAAGGAGGAGCTTAATCCGGTCATCGGGCTCGTGGCGATGATCAGCTTGCTGGCCATCATGACGATCCTGCTTGCCGTACTGGGGTTGGTGGTGGTCAAGGCGCTGGCCGAGAGTCCGTGGGGGCTCTTTACCATCGCTTGCACGATCCCACTCGCCTTCATCATGGGCGTCATGCTGAAAAGTGGGAAATTTTCGGTGACCACCACCTCAGTCTTTGGCGTGTTAGGCCTCTTCGCCGCAGTCGTCGGGGGGAGATATCTATCACCTGAGCTGACTTCAGCGCTGACTCTCAATTCCACCCAGCTCGCTTGGGCGATTATGATTTATGGATTTGCCGCGAGCGTTCTGCCGGTCTGGATGTTGTTAGCCCCGCGCGATTACCTGAGCACCTTCATGAAGCTTGGCACCGTGGCTGTGCTTGGGGTGTTTATTGTGTTTCTTAATCCACCTTTAAAAATGCCGGCGATTACGCCGTTGATTCATGGTGGCGGGTTCGTAGTTCCTGGTCCGGTGTTTCCCTTCGTTTTCATCACCATCGCCTGCGGTGCCATCAGTGGATTCCACTCGTTAATCGCATCCGGCACCACGCCCAAGCTGCTGGGCCGCGAGAAAGATATCCGCCTCGTCGGCTACGGCGCAATGATCGTGGAAATGTTAGTTGCACTCATGGCGATCATTGCTGCGTGTGCCCTGCTGCCCGGTGAATACTTTGCCATCAATTCCCCCATCGATGCAAATAACTCAGCCGCCGTCAGCACTCAGATTGCGAAGATCAATTCCCTCGGCCCCACCTTCGCCATCACTGAAGAACACATGAAGCAACTCGCCAGCGACCTTGGAGAGCCAAACATGATTGGCAAAGTCGGCGGTGCGCCCACCTTCGCCGTCGGCATGGCGCGCATGTTTTCCCAAGTCATTCCGGGCAATACCGCGCTCTCGCTTTGGTATCACTTTGCCATCATGTTTGAGGCGCTCTTCATTCTCACGACGCTCGATGCAGG
>JANPAU010000068.1:0-2609 GCA_031430055.1 Akkermansiaceae bacterium
TGGCCGTCACCGGCTCGCCCGGCCTCTTCGGCGAGCCGGGATACACCTCCGCCGAGCGCGTTTGGGCACGCCCAACAGCCGAGGTCAATGGCATGGGCTCGGGCTATCAAGGAGAAGGCTCCAAGACGGTGATCCCCGCCGAAGCTTTCGTGAAACTTTCCTTCCGGCTCGTCCCGGATCAATGCCCGCAAGACATCATGGCAAAGGTGAAAAAACACCTGGAATCCCATTGCCCGCCCGGCGTCGAGATCGAGATCCAGCCCGGTCATGACGGCAAGCCCTACGTCACCGACCCGAATTCGAAGGACGGCCTCGCCGCCCAGAACGCCCTGCGCCGCGCCTTCGCTGCGGAGCCGGTCCTCATCCGCGAAGGCGGCAGCATCCCCATCGTCCAGACCTTCCGCGATATTCTCGGAGCGGACACCTTGCTGCTTGGCCTCGCCCTCTCCGATGCACGAATCCATTCACCGAACGAAAATTTTCCGGTCGCGAACTTCGAGGCCGGCATCCGCCTGAACCAAGCCTTGCTGGAGGAACTCGCTTGAACTTGAGCGGCATCCGCCCAGGGCATCATGCGGAGCGCTGGCTTCAGCCGGCGAGTTTTGGCAGCGATGTCCCCAAACATGCCGACTAAAGTCAGCGCTCCTTCCCGCCGAGGCACGACTACCTATTTTTCACGCAAGACCCCAACCAAACACCCCGTATCTCACGCCGATGCTTCATTATTTTCAAATCCCACCATCATCCACGCTCATCACCTCGCTCGTGGTCGCCCTCTTGCCACTGGCAGGAAATCTCGCCGCCGCCGAGGAAGTGACCACCCCGCCCACCGCCGCGCGCTGGCTCTTGGGCAAGGGGCTCACCACCGAGTGGCTGGTCAACAAGGACACCCGCCTGCCGCACAAGGATTTCATCGAGCAAGGCGGGCTGCGCGTCGGCCAGATCGTCCACTATGAGATCGACGGCGAGCGGAACCTATCGCTGAAACGCAGCGTGATTTGGCCCGGCTTACGCAAGGAGAAAAACGGAATGTTCGACGGCGTCATCAATGATTACGAGGCAAAGGAGATCGAACCAACCATCACCGTGGATGGCAAACCGCTCGGCCCCATCGCCGTGGAACGCGTCCTGCTGGACGGCACGCTCACCATCCAAGGCCTCGTCGGCAAGGAGTTCGCGGTCACTCGCTGCGCCTTCCCCAGCATGACCCAGCCGGTCGCCATCGACCGCTGGACGGTCCGAAATATCGATAAAGTGGCGCACACCGTGGCGGTGGCCCCATTGAAGGACAGCCGCAAAATTGATGGCCCCTACGGTACCAACGTCACCGAAGTCACTTGCACCGCAGCTTCCTCCACCTCGCTCGCTCCCGGTAAGGAAATGGTCTTCTCGGTCTTGTTCAGTGGGCGGCTTAAAAGCGAAGCCAAATCAAAAACCGAGATTGACGTCGCCCGCGAAGAAGCCGCTCGCCGCGCCTATGTCGCCTCGCTGCAAGGCAATCTCCGGTTAGAAACTCCGCAGCCTGAACTCGATCGCGCCTTTGCATTTTGCAAATTACGCGTCGCCGAGGCCATCAATGACACCCGTGGCGGCATGATGCTCGCTCCCGGCGGTCGCGCCTACTACGCCGCCGCTTGGTGCAACGACAACGCAGAATACTCCGGTCCGTTTTTCCCGTTTCTCGGCGATCCCAACGCAAACAAAGCCGCGCTGGATACCTACCGCTTGTTTCAGAAACACATGAAGCCCGATTTCAAAGCCATCCCCTCCTCGCTCTATTCTGAGGGAATTGGACTCGGAAATGCCGATGGCGACCGCGGCGATGCGGCGATGTATGCTTACGGCTGCGCCCGCTATTGCCTAGCGCTCGGCGATAAGGCGATCGCCAAAGAACTCTGGTCCGCCATCGCTTGGTGCCTCGAATACTCGCGCCGCCAAACCACCCCGGACGGCGTGATCGCCTCCAACACCGATGAACTCGAAGGCCGCCTGCCGACCGGCAAAGCGAATCTCTCCACCTCCTCACTCTACTACGGTGGCCTGCGCGCCGCCGCAGATCTCGGGCGCTCGTTAGGCATGGAAAAGGAAGCCAGTAACTACGATCAGCAGGCAGATGTCATGGCCAAGTCGATCAACCAATATTTCGGCGCAAAAGTGGAAGGTTTCGAAACTTACCGCTACTACGAGGGCAACGATGTGCTGCGCTCGTGGATCTGTCTGCCGCTGTGCATGGGGCTGATGGAGCGCCGGGAAGGCACCATCGCCGCGCTGTTTTCGCCACGACTTTGGACCCCCGACGGACTGGCCTCCCAAGCCGGCGACTCGGCATTCTGGGACCGCTCCACCCTCTACGGCCTGCGCGGCGTCTTCCAAGCGGGTGAGACTTCCACCGCCTTGCGCTACCTCACCAGCTACACTCACCGCCGCCTTTTGGAAGACCATGTCCCTTACCCGGTCGAGGCATGGCCCGAGGGCGACCAACGCCACCTTTCCTCCGAGAGCGCGCTGTATTGCCGGATTTTCACCGAGGGGCTTTTCGGCCTGCGGCCCAGCGGTCTCTCTAGCTTTCGTTGCACCCCTCGCCTGCCCGATGGCTGGCCGAAAATGGC
>JANPAU010000069.1:0-5429 GCA_031430055.1 Akkermansiaceae bacterium
ATCATGATCGAAGTTCCACTAGCGCGCATTCCTGAGGAGCCCGGTGCGGTAATTCCGCACGCCGGGATCTGCGAGGGGGGCGTCAGGCAACTGACGTCTCTACCTTAATCTGCCAAAGAAATTAAGACCATGAATCTCATCTCCAACCACTACAGCACGAGAAGTCAGATGATGATTCTGCTTCTAGGTGCGCTGTTTGATCGCAAGGGGGCGTACACCAAACAAGATGTCCTAGCTATTGTGGAAGGTCTGAAGTGGTTTGATTTACGGCAAGAAGACAAGCTTCGCTACCCGACCGTTCAATCCAATGAGCCTAGGTGGAAGACGATGATTGCTTTTACCCGCAAGGATTGTGTTGAGGACAAGCTTTTTGAGGATGATGGGACCCGTGATAGCTGGCAGATCTCTAAGAAGGGAAGGAATGTTTTCGCCATGTTTCGAGAATGTTTCACTTCAGGCGAGCTGGATTGCGCAAAGTGTTACATGTGGTCCCAGGTTTTCAAGAAGCACATGAACCCTTTGTATTCTACGTCAGAGCGAGATCTGAATAGACCCGACGACGTTTACAAGGACTACTACCAAGCCAATCTACTTGAGAAGTATATGAATATGGGTTTGGACGATCTTTAGACCGTCCCCATAAATACAAATTAAGATCGCAGAACAAGCCGAGACACAGCAACCCCTATCAGCTGCCCTGTTTACATGCTTTCCCGTAGTTTCAACATCAACCTCGTGTTCGACGCTCGCTCCCGCTGATAGGGTTGCGTGCTCTTTGACGTTGATATGGCGGTAAGCGGTCAACAGAACCCCACTATCCGGCGGCGGCAATTTGGGCGTAGGATGCCCGTCCTATGGAAACCAATATCGACCAAGCTGCCGGTGTCATCGTCAAATCCGACCAAACCGGACGCACCCGTTACACTCCCCAATACAAGCGCGAGGTTCTCACCGCTTTTGAATCCAGCAGCTTGAGCGCCCCGGTCTACGCGCGGCAATGCGGAATCAAGTATCCCACCCTAGCAGCTTGGATCGGGGCGCGGAAACGTGGTGATCAAAACGCATCGCGAGGGAACATTCCGGCTTTCCTCTTTGCCGAGGTCGCCTCTTCCGCCAACGGACCGGCGCTGGATAGTGGGGTTCTGTTGACCGCTTACGGTGGTTTTGAGACAGGAGTGACTTTTTTGGAATAAATAAGATGTAACCTTTCATCGTGTCCTGACAGATTTAAGTAAATTTCTTATCATTTCGGTCCGTTTTTATCGATTTTTTCGGTGAGTTTGCACAGGGTTCTTTCGGCGGCGAGGACGCTGCCGCCGCAGGGTCCGTGATAGACAGAGTCCTCGCGGGTTCCCCCGGTGGCGTAGGCGATGGCGATTGTTTCCTTGTGGACATCGAGTCCGACGTAGTAGGTTTCGGTCATGATGTGTTCAGGTATGATATTAATGTTGGATAGGTTGCGGAAATCTTGTGTCTTCGCGGCAGCCCACGGAAATCCTGGGCACACCACTTTTTCTTTCCAAGCCCGCACTCGCCACGAGCTTCAGCCATAAAATCTCGCTAGAAATCCAAGACAATGAATCACATCATCTACTCACTTATATTTTTGCTAGCACTGGCTCCCTGCGCAAGATCGCAGCCCATTTCATTAGTGCGGGCTGCTGAGCTGGCTACGAAGTTCGTCGAAGGCGAAAAAATCGACGGAAAGCCGTTTTTAGAGCTTTTCGCTATCACGGCACTTCGGCGCATTCCGGCTCCCGAACCAGCTGGCCCATCAACAGTGGTCTGGAAAGTTGAGCTTGAAGAGACACAACGCGAAAGGACGAATGAAGAAATGAAATTACTAGTGCTTGTGGACGGAAAGAAGTATCGACGTATATTAGAAATCCGTAACGATCAAACTGTCGTAATTGGAAAGGTTTTTGCCGAGCCTCGACAGCGAGTTGTAGTGCCTAGGATCGTGCCACCAAAATAAACTGTAAGAAGCGAACAAGGCGGTAGTGGCAACGGCGGGCAACGTCCCTCGTTTGCTTCGCTCTCGACATCCATTCTCCGCCGTGCCACGCCTTTGACGTTGCTACCAATATGAAGACCTATATTTCGGTGCTGTTCTTGTTCATCATGCCCACCGTTTCTTTTTCAGTTGAGGAGGCGCGGCCACGTTTTGCTCACGTAGCCGACTTCCTCACTTGGGCTGACAAGAAACTTGCCGCCAATGATTACGAAGCACTGGTCAAGGCACAGGCCGACGCCAAGGACCCAAAGCCGACCCAGCTGACATACGTCAAGCAGCTCGACGCGGATTTGGGTGAGTCGAAGCTAGCCAAGGTTTTCGAGGGACGGGAGTTTCCCAAGGACGCGACCACCTTCAAGCTTGGCGGGCATCAGAAGGAGTTGGGACACTGTCACATCGATTTCGTGAAGGATGGCGAGTCGTGGCAGATCGCCAGGATCTGGCAGTGCCGGTAATCTCCAAAAAGCGAACAATTCGTGACGCAGCAACCGGCCATAAGCTTTTCAATTTCATTTCATCATCCCATCAACCGCGCCGGTGGGCGCACATTTAGCGTTGCCAATAAATGAAAACTTGCGTCCTGTTTTTAATGTTGCTGCTTCAGGGGATGCTACATGCATCGCAGCCTCGACTCACTACCATCACCCTACCACTTTGGTATCTTGGTTCTGCCGCTTCTGAGGAACCAATCGTGATTTCCGAGGTTCCAAAGATCTACAGCGGCACTGACGCAGATGCATGGGTGGCGCTATTTTCGAGCCCAGTCTATCCGGATGGAGGGAAGACGGACATCAATTTGATCTCAATCTACAAGATCAACGTTTCCGCAGTGGCAGGCAAGGATGGTAAGATTTCCCGATTTTCCGTTGATACGTCCAAGGCCGTCAAA
Organism: Akkermansiaceae bacterium; assembly: GCA_031430055.1. Classification (GTDB taxonomy): domain Bacteria; phylum Verrucomicrobiota; class Verrucomicrobiia; order Verrucomicrobiales; family Akkermansiaceae; genus Luteolibacter. Next base: position 2,904 of record JANPAU010000069.1, read on the forward strand.
CCGGATGGCTATCCATTCGAGATTGATGTGATCGCCTCCCAAGTTGCGCGATGCATCCGGCGCGAATGCTCAAATGCCACGACTAGGATCTTCATCCTACATGCGGGTGACGAGCGACTGTTCGAGCCGACAGAGGCAGAACAAGCCGTCACTCCGAACCGCTCATTACCGCCAACTTTGAAATCAACGCCCCCCGTTCGCGGTTCGGAGGACTAAATCGCACGAACTTCAGCCATAAAATCTCGCCCCAATCAATGAAAGAAAAAATGGATTACTTAGTAAAAGACCAAAAGCTCGAACTAAAATATGAACCGGGCAAAGGTGCCTGGACTTACCACATTCAAATTCCCAATACAAAACATCTTGTCTGTAGATGGGGGGGCAAAAGTTTCAGGCTTCATTGATAAGATTTTGGACGATATTTTGGCTCAAAAAACAGATAACCAACAAATCAAGATGACTATGAAATACATTGATAGGCTTGGCCTGTAAAATGCACACAAAGAACAAAGGGGGCGAACAAGACAGTGGTGGTAACGCCGGACAACGTCTCCCGTTCGCTTCGCTTTGGACGCCCATTCTCCGGCGTGCCACACATTTAACGTTGATAACAAATCAAGATGCACAACCCACTTCTCGGAATTGTCCTGCTGGTTTCTGCCATTTGCATCGGATGCAGTCAGAATTATCTAACAACTAAAGTGGTTGGTGTGCCGTCCATGGTTAACACCGGACAGAAGATAAGACTTCAAGTGCGAGTCCATAATCGAAGTAAAGCGCTTCAATCACTTCCGTATCGGGAGATCGTTCTACGCACCACCAGACTGAAATTTGTCCCAGGTGCCGTTCCCAAGCACCCCACCTCAATCGATTATCCGTTAAGCATGGTGAGTCTCGATATTTGTCCACCGGGTTTCGATTGGATCGAACCGGGTGGTGATCGTGGATACGATTTCACGTGGACGCCGGAATCAGGCGACAACGGTCCGGGAGCCTTCTACGTGTCGTTACCTATCACTATACCCCCAATTCCACCTCTTCCCATGACGATCACAAACAGACCGAAGTCGTGACGCACCAACTGGCCGCAAGCTTTTCAATTTAAAATGGGAAGTTTCAAAGTCATCCTTGCTTTCTCCGCTGTCGTTCGCCGGTCTTCCGTGCTTCACTCCCGCCATGACAACGCTTGCACTTGATTCGACTCCCGAGCTCCTCTCCCCGGCGGGTAACTGGGACTGCGCCCGCGCTGCAGTCGCGGCCGGGGCGGATGCCATCTACTTCGGCCTGCCAAAATTCAACGCTCGCCTGCGTGCAGACAACTTCATCGAGGCAGACCTCATCGAACTCATGGAATACCTCCACCGCCACGGCGTGAAAGGATTCGTCACGATGAACACCCTGATTTTCACCAGCGAGATGCAAGCTGCCGAAGCGCAACTCCGTCGCATCGCCGCAGCCGGGGTGGATGCGCTCATCATCCAAGACCTAGGCCTCGCCAAGCTCGCCCGCGAAGTCGCACCAGATGTTGAGCTTCACGCATCCACCCAGATGACCATCACCTCCCCCGAGGGCCTCGCCTTTGTCGAGACACTCTTCCCGCTCGAACGCGCCGTCCTCGCGCGCGAGCTTTCTATCAGGGAAATTGAGAAATTCCACACCTCCTCCATCGAAACGAAGACTCCACTCGAAGTCTTCGTCCACGGCGCACTCTGCGTCGCTTACTCCGGGCAGTGCCTCACCAGTGAATCCCTCGGCCAACGCAGCGCCAACCGCGGCGAGTGCGCCCAAGCCTGCCGCATGCCCTATGAAATCGTCGTCGATGGCGTGACTCGCGAACTTGGTGCCGTCCGCTATTTGCTCAGCCCTCAAGACCTCGCCGCCGTCGATCTCGTCCCCGAACTCGTTAGAGCCGGGGTGAAATCTTTCAAGATCGAAGGTCGCCTCAAGTCCCCCGAATACGTCTCCGCCGTCACCCGCGTCTATCGGAAAGCCCTCGATGCCGCGATGGCGGATGCCGAGTCGCCGATCACCCCGTCCGACCGCTACGAGCTGGAAATGACCTTCTCCCGCGGCCTCAGCACCGGGTGGTTCGCAGGCACGAACCACCCGTATCTTACCCACGGGAAATTCGGTAAAAAGCGCGGTCCACTGCTCGGCGAGATCATCGACTGCGGCCCCGGCTGGATCCGGCTCGGCAAACTCACCGGAGTTCCATTCACCGCTGGCGATGGCGTCGTCTTCGATGCCGGTGAAAACCGCGATCTCGAACAAGGCGCACGCATCTGGGTCATCGAGGGCGACCGCCTCATTTTTCACCTCACTTACAGCGGCATCAATTTTGATCGGATAAAACCCGGCCAGACTCTCTATAAAACTTCCGATCCCAAACTCGATTCCGAACTCCGCCGCTTCTGGCAGAACTCCCGTCCCGCAGAGAAAAAATCTCTGCTCCACTTCGTTGTTAGTGGCAAGCCCGGTGAACCCATCACGGTAGCGGCAGTCTGCGACCGTCTGTCTTCTTCCACG
>JANPAU010000070.1:0-1602 GCA_031430055.1 Akkermansiaceae bacterium
TGAACAAGTTCCACGAAATTGTCCCCGGAGTTGGAGCATTTGTTTTGAAGCCCGGTAAAGAAGAATGCCGCACCGCCCTAAAAAACTTCCTGATGGATGTATTCCTCCATCAGGCGGATCAGTTTACCCAGTATCGTCATTTTTCCGACGTGCTTCATGCCACCGTTCGCGAAGCACCCAGCCACACTGGCGGAGAGCAAACCTATCGTCCTGGAGCCGATTGCGTGCTGGTCTATCTCAAAGAGGAAGCGCGCGCACTCTGCCGGGAAAAACGCTTGGTTTATAGCCGCGCCCTCAAGGATGACGAAGAGCGCTCTCCGATCCGTATTCGGCTTGGTAATCTTTCCGGAGCTGTTTTATGCCCCTACATGGGTGGCAGAACGAGCGCGAAAATCTCTCTGCCATGGTTGGCTCCCATCCTGTCGTGCGAAATGCTGTCGCGCGAAGCACTGTGCAGAATACTTCGCAACGAAGGCTGGCCAGCTGCTACGATGCCGAAAAGCGCTTCGGCGTATTTGCTATTTCGACTGGATGAACCATCATCGGCGCAGTCGCGAGATATCACAGTGCTAACGCCGAAAGAGGGCTATCAGGCGGTTTCCCGCAGACTGGATGAAGTGAATGACTGCCGAGTAATCAAAATCTGATCACGCACTCAGCCTATCGCCTCCCCACCTCCAACGCCATCCTCATGCAGGTGGAAAGCCTCATCTTGCGGGCATGACAAAGCCTAATGCGCCGTAAAATTGATTTCGGCAGATGGGACGCTGTGGTGAGTCCAAGGGCTTTGGCGATTTTGGCGACATTCTTGATGCCCGGATTTCGCAATCCTCTCTCAATCCCACTGATGTAGGTGGGATCGAGACCGGCAAACTCAGCCAGTTTTTCTTGGGTAAACTGCTTGGTCTCGCGTGTTCGGCGGACGTTTTGCCCTAACGTGGTTAGGACTGAATCACTTTTCGGCATGACTCAAAGTCCATGCTGAAAGGTCGGCCAAGTCTATGGACGATAAGTCAAGAACTGGTCAAAATCACACCCATCGCACGTTAGACGATCAACCCGCCCAAGGGCGCTTAGGGAGAAGCGGGCGGCCTGCGGGAAATCCAGTAGCGTGGGCGGCGGCTTTTATAGGCAAGTGCCACCACCCAGACGGTCTCACCCCAGATAATGAATGCCAGATAGTTTGTCGGCCGTAGCCAAGACTTTTTCAAATGGAATCCCCGTTTTGCGACCTTGATGGATCGCTTGGATGCGTGCTTCAATCTCGACATCCCACTCGGACTGGCAATCACTCTCCAACTTTCTATCCGCGCTCACAAGCAGGACTTCCGCGGGCTTCAGCCTCTGCCGGGGGGTGAGATCGAGGATCTTGGGGACATGCCAGTGTTAACTGGCGCGCATGATGATTTGGGGAAATGCGAGATGACTTCCAAACGGAGCGCTGGCTTTAGCCGGCCCGCAAATCGCACAATTCATCCTCGAAAGGAAGATGATTAACTACGGATTGGACGGATTTCACAGATTTTAAAAGAGTTATCAAAATTTGTAGCCTCACCCAAAAGGTGAATGCCGATTTCGCTTTTTAGATTTCATATCTCTCTT
>JANPAU010000071.1:0-3524 GCA_031430055.1 Akkermansiaceae bacterium
TGAAATCCACGTTTTCGCCCACGTGCGAACCCGCGAGTTGGCCGTTGATGTAAACCCAAGAGTAGTAATCCACACCGCCGAAATGCAGCCGAATCCGCTTGTCCTTCATCGCTGCGGGAAGCTGGAACGTGCGGCGATACCAGACGTTTTTGATGTGTTGCGTCGTTGGGATCGCCAAGCCGGAAAGCTTGCTCTCCGGGCAGAACGGGACGAGGATTTTTGAATTCAGATCGGTTCCAGAAGTCAGTCCACGGGCTTCGCCATCAGCTGCCTTATCCACCTCAAACTGCCATGTGCCGTTGAGCGACATCCAATTCTCGCGAAACAGGTCCGGGCGTGGGTGCTCCGGGCGCGGGATCTCCGCTGAGGTGGCGCGAGTGCCGCCCAACAAGAGCGTCATCGCGATGAGCACGGGTGTGATTTGGTCAATAATTTTCATGAATGGATACGGATTCCCCCTTACGAGGGTTTCCGCCGGAGTCTTTCCATCCGAAATCCGGTTTTCCCGCAGATTCAGGGACGTCCACAGATTTTTTGAAGAGTAGGTCGGTCGCTGCGGGACGGGCATTTCAGTGTGAGAAAAATCTTGGGGAGCACACGCGCCCTCGCGTGTTGTTTTCGACGCCCTCGTCGAAAACTGCGTGGAATGGCCTGCAACGCCTGTCTTCGGCGAGGGCGCCAAAGACAACACGCGAGGGCGCGTGTGCTCCCCGTGGCTTCGCCGCCTTCCCACCTGTCATTTAAAATCTGACAGAACACTTGCAACCTGAATAGTCACCGCGAATGAACGCGAATTCTCAACACTCCACCACGCTCACGGCCAGTCCGCCGCGGGAGGTTTCCTTGTATTTGGATTTCATGTCACGGCCGGTGTCGCGCATGGTTTGGATGACTTTGTCGAGCGACACGAAATGCGTGCCATCACCTGAAAGCGCGAGCCGCGAGGCATTGATTGCTTTGACAGCTCCCATCGCGTTGCGCTCGATGCAGGGAATCTGCACCAGCCCGCCGATGGGATCGCAAGTGAGGCCGAGATTGTGCTCCATGCCGATTTCCGCCGCGTTTTCCACCTGTTGCGGCGTGCCACCGAGGTATTCCACAAGTCCGGCAGCCGCCATCGAGCAAGCAACGCCGACTTCTCCCTGGCAGCCAGCTTCTGCACCGGAAATCGAGGCATTGCGCTTGTATAACATCCCAATCGCGGCGGCGGTTAGAAGAAACCGATGCACCCCATCGGGATGCGGCGAGTGGCGAAATCCGACCGCGTAATGAAGGACTGCCGGGATAATTCCCGCCGCTCCGTTGGTGGGCGCAGTGACGACGCGTCCGCCTGCGGCGTTTTCTTCGTTTACCGCGAGGGCGTAGAGATTCACCCAATCGAGGATGGTCAGTGGATCGGAAAGCGCAGATAGGGCGGACTCGCGGAGGTGTTCGTGAATGGCCTTGGCGCGGCGTTTGACGTGGAGACCACCGGGTAAAATTCCCTCTTGGTCACAGCCGCGTTTCACACACGCCTGCATGGCCAGCCAAATCGTATCGAGGCGAGCACGCGTTTCCGCCTCGGGCCGAAATACGGATTCGTTCTCCAACATCAATTCACTGACGGAGAGCGAGTTAATTTCGCAACGCCGCATAAGCTCCACCGCATTCGCGAAGGGATGGGGCAAAACGACGCCGTCGGATTTCGGCTCTTTCATCTCCGCTTCCGTGGCGATGAAGCCGCCGCCCAGAGAATAGCAAACCTGCTCGTGGACAGGCTGCCCATCAGCATCGAGCGCCATGAAATGCATGCCGTTTGGATGCAAAGGCAGCGGCTTGAGGCGTTTGAAATCGATGTCCTGCTTTTCGTCGAAGACGATTTCCCTGCCCCACGGTGTGCGAAGAAGTTTCCTCGAGCGGACGTTTTCAAGACGGGCAGGAATGCCATCGACATCGACAGTTTCCGGCTCTTCTCCGAGGAATCCTAAAATCACCGCGCCATCCGTGCCGTGGCCCTTGCCGGTGGCAGCAAGTGAGCCGTAAAGATCACAACGCAGCCGAACCACTCGCGGGGCCAGGCCCGCAGTTTCGATTTCGCGGACAAAATCACACGCGGCACGCATCGGCCCCACAGTATGCGATGACGATGGGCCGACTCCGATGGTGAACAAATCAAGCGCGGAGAGTGACATGGGGATTACTTCGAAGCCACGGCCTTGACCAAGATTGGCCATTCATTTTCAACCTCACGGCCGATGATTAGGTGATCAATGAGACCTTGCTGGTGTAAGTCAATAAATCGCAATAGATCGGATTTACGGCAGTTCCATTGGTCTTTGCCATCGACGAAGACGATATGATCGATTGAGACACCGCTTTTTGATTCAAACATTCTCAATTCAAGCCCCACCAACTGGCATTCGTAAACAGCGTCACTCATTTTGCTGCCACCGCTGGTTTTCCCCCAGTATTCTTTGATTTCCCAGACCGCCGTCGGATTTTCGAGTGACGGAATCGCTCCATCCAGATTTCTCGCACTGACATGTAAACCTTGCCCCGAAAACCAAATCGCGCGTCGTTGAGGGTCCAGATCCACCCCGATGCCAGCTTCCGCACACGCCTTACGCGCGATACCGGAAACGGTTGCAATCAACGCCTTGGACGATTGATGGTGCGATAAATTCCGTGTTGTCGTGGAGCCGACTGCGAATTTCTTCCTCTTGCAAAATGCGAGTGCTTCCTCCTCGGTCCGGAGCGCCAGCAATGAGTTTTTCAATAGTTCCGACGAGTCGTGAATGTAATTCACGAGCAAATCCACAAGCTGGAGATCGATTGGAAACTTTTTAATCTGCGCGGGCAGGCAGGCATCGCTTCGCAAAATATCCAGCCACTCAGTCAGTTTCACCCCCGTGAGCCGCAATGATCGGAAATAACGAACGAGGCTCCACAGGTCATGATTCCAGGGAATTTTAGAATAGCGATCAATACGGATCATGTGTGGGCAGCTTGCGGATTGCCAGTATGAGCCAAGCGAAGAACGTGCTCATGTGAACAGTAATTTTTCCTTGACTTAGCGGGTTGTGGCGTAGTTCACTTCATCCATGGTAAGGTTCAAGAACAATATCGGCCCGTTCATCAAGTGGGTAGGTGGAAAACAAAGCATCGCTGACCAATTGCTGGCTTGTTTTCCCGAAAAATTCGAGTGCTTTTACGAGCCATTCGTCGGCGGTGGCAGCGTTTTCATGGCGACGGACTGGAAGCATGCGGTGATTTCTGACGTGAACGACTGGCTGGTCGATACTTACAAAGCAATCCGGGATGACTGGGCACGCGTCGCTGAAATTCTCGACTCCATGCCCAATCAAAAATCGTTTTTCCTCGATCTGAGAGCCAAGCACGCATCTGACCACAAGACTCAATTTGAGCGGGCGGCGGCATTTATTTACTTAAATAAAACCTGTTTTAGAGGGCTATTCCGAGTGAATCGAAGCGGCTATTTCAACGTGCCGTATGGCGAATATGACCGCCGTTATTACGATCCATCC
>JANPAU010000072.1:0-4167 GCA_031430055.1 Akkermansiaceae bacterium
GACGCGGGCGGGCCCGCTGGGGCGTGAGGGGTCGAGGGTGATCCCGAAGGTGGCGGCTTCCGCAGCGAGTTGGGTGTAATTTTCCCGAACGCCCGCAAGCCTTTGAGAGCCACGCCAGTGATAGCACGCGGCGGCGGCGAGAATCAGCATGGAGAGCACGAGGGAAATTTTCATCTGGCGGTTCATTGGAGCTTTTTCAGGATTTCTTCGCGGCGCGTGGCATCGATGATGTTCGCGGCGAGGGCACGGGCTTGCTCGGTTTTTTCCCGGTCGGATACTCTGTCGAGAAACGAGATGAGAACGTCGTCATTGCCGCTTGCTTGATGGTAATAGAGGGCTAGCTCGGATGCTGCGGCGTAATCCAGCTTGCTTCCGTTTTGCATCGCATCGGCAAGGGCTTTGCCGGTGATGAGGCCGGTCGAGTCTGGCGCTTGGCGAGTGGTCCACTCACGTAGGGTGTCGAGATCTTCGCGAGTGATCTTTCTCCCATCGGCAATCGTCCGGATTTTCGAATCCGCAGCTCGCTCGACACACGCCACTCGCTCAGCAGGAGTGGCGGCGATCCCGTCCATGAAGGCGGTGACCTCGGCATAACTCTCTCGTCTTCCTAAAAGGTATGCTTTATACGCAAATAGTCCGATCTGCTGCTTTTCCGGCACCTGTTCGCGGATCAATGTCGCAAAGCCCGGGAAGGTTTCCTGATTTAGATTCCCTACTAAATTCCGGTATAAGAATTGAACTCGCTGGTCTGCGGGGATTGCACCGAGGCGGTGAGAAGCGGTATCGGGAGCGGTGCCGAGCAGCACCCCGATTAGGGCTCCTTCAAACTGATCACGGAGCCGGCTTTTCCCGTCGAGAGCCTTGCTGTCGAGCTTACCAGTGGCGATTTGTTGGTCGAACCATGCGGCGGCCTTGGCCGGGTCTTTCGTCGCCCAATCCTTGAAGGTGTTGTTGAATTGGAATTTGGCGAGCATCCCTGGAGATCCTCTCAAGGTGACGTCAATGCGGTCGATGAAGCGTGTCAGGGCAAGCTCGGGATCTTTTACGATAAGTGCCTCAAGCAGCGCTTGCTCTAGGTTCGCGACAGAATCTGCTGGAAGATCGAGCGTGGCGACCTCGTCGAGTGCGGCGATGAGCTCCGCCTGACTCATCGCCTGTATGCGCTGCTTGAGGGGAAGCACGGCCCGTAGGTCGCCCATGCCGTCGTTTCGGTCCGATTCCGCGAGCTGGGCGCCGGCTTTTTTCCAATCGAGCGGCTTTTGGTTCTTCGTTGCTTGGGTCGCGGCAGTGGATTTGGCACTCGCTGGATCAGTGTCCGGGCCCGAAGAACGGGCCGCGGCAAGTTGCTTTTGCAACGCGGCACTTGCGTCTTCCAAGACGGAAATTGACTGGTGTTGTTTCGCGATCCAGATGCCTGCCAGTGCGAGTGCAATCACGGGAGGAATCAAGGGACCAAGTTTCATCCGCCTTGATTAGGCAATCCGATCTGCCCTGTCAATCGGCAAGCCGTGAGAGCGAAATGCAGGTGACTACGCAGTGAAATGGAGCGCTTTTTTCTAAGGCCGCTACTTGGCCGGGGGCTGGTCTTGGATGTGTTTGAGCGTGGCGTCTCCAAGGTCAGCTCCAAATAACAGACATTCAGCCGCTCCTGCTAGAATAATTTTTCACAAGTTGGCGGACTGACACTCATCTACCAGTAGCCCATCATATTCCCAGTTTCCGCACAAGTGTCTTCAGGGCGCGCGCCGCCTTGGAATCGTCGCGGAATCGTCTTACTCCCCGCGTCACACTTACCTATGCGGAGAATATGAGTTTTTCAACTATCTCTAGCTGATTGGACTGTTATGGGCCTTGTTAAAGGGTTGACTCTTTGGCGAGATGCTAACGCTCCTTGAACTAGAATGTCGGGGCGGCGACGGTGGCGTTGTCGCGCTCCTCGCTGCGGCGGCGGAGGATGCGATCGGCGGTTTCTGTGACCATTTCCTGAAGCAGCAGCCAGAGATGGGAACCTTGCCGGTAATCGGCGGGGGCGATGTGCTTGACGCGACCGGCGTGGGTAGAGAGTTGGAAACATTTCCGGAACGAGCGGCCGGTAGCATCCTCGGGATTGTAAACGGCGATGCCTTGGCCGCCGTTGCGGGTCATGACGGTGAAGCACGGGACATCGGTGGGGCCGTCGCCGACATAGACCATATTTTCAAAAGGAATCGGCCGTTGTTCGGGGGGCATGTGGTCGTTCACGTCCTGATCGTAGCCGAGCATTCCCTTGTTGATGCGGAAGAGGAATTGGGTCTTGGTGGTGTGAGAAATAGCGCGCTTTGGGAAACTGATGCGGCCCTCGGCATCTTCGCCGAATTCGCAACCAAACATGGCTTTCACATAAGGCTTGAGGCGCGAGCCTTCTAGCAGCGCTTTAAGGCCGGAGGATATGATATAGTGCTCGACCTTGATGCCGGCGGCTGCGTGCTCGGGGCGGAGGGCGGCTTTTGGTAGGGCTTCGAAGAGCTCTGGCAGGCCGGGGAAAAAGCTCAATCCGGCACCGAGCTCGGTGAGGCGGGCATTAGTGACGTTGTCCATGCCGAGGTAGTCGAGCAGGCATTTCATGTAAGCGAGCTCGCCGTCCCATTTCTGGTCGTGGACGAGTCGATTGCACTTCGCCCAGAATTGGGCGGGATCGATCCCGAACTCGGGGAACACCACGTCGTCTTGCATGTAGCGCGGACTGAGCGTCTGATCATAATCGTAAACCAGCGCGATGGTGTTCTGTGTGGCGGCCATGGGAGAGGGGCAGGCAAACAATCGCCGGGGCATGCGACAAGGCGGAAATCGACGGAAGCGACGATTCACCAAGCGGATCTGAGGTATTCAAGAATTTGCGCTTCCATCAGTCGGTAGAAGGAACGAGGTGTGGCAAAGTTCCGCATACTTCCCGCCCTGCGCCAGAAGCGTGCTATGGGTGCCTTGTTCGATGACTCTACCTTTTTCCAAAACATAGATGCGATCGGCATTCTGAATCGTCGACAGCCGATGGGCGATCACGAAGGCGGTGCGATTTTCCATCAGCCGGTCGAGGGCGTCTTGGATCAAGCGCTCGGTCTCGGAATCGACCGAAGCGGTGGCCTCGTCAAGTAACAGAATGGGTGCGTTCTTGAGCAGTGCGCGGGCGATGGAGAGCCGTTGTTTCTCGCCGCCGGAGAGTTTTACACCGCGCTCGCCCACGTTGGTATCGAGTTGCTCGGGGAGTTCCCTAACAAAGCGGTCTGCGTGGGCGGCTTCTAGGGCGGTCCAGAGGTCGGCGTCGGTGGCGCTGCGCTTCGCGAGCAGGAGATTCTCGCGGACGGTGCCGTTAAAGAGAAATGGCTCTTGAGTGACGTAAGCGAGGCGATCTCGCAAGGAGGACTTGGCGAGTGAGGCGGTATCGATGCCATCAATGCTGATTTGTCCCGATGTTACCTCATAAAAGCGCGCTAACAGGGAAAGCACGGTCGTTTTCCCCGCTCCTGTCGAGCCGACGAGGGCGATGGTTTGTCCGGGTTGAGCATCCAAAGTGACGCCGTGCAGCGTCGGTTGTTCCTGATAGGAAAAAGAGACATTTTCAAAATGCACGTGTCCCGCGATTTGTGTGGGAAGCTCGGTGCCATGAGTGGAATTGAGCTCTTCCTCGGCATCTAAAATTTCGAACACCCGGTCAGCCGCTGCCCGACCTGATAGAATCATTTGGTTTAGGGAATTCAGCCGGTCGATGGGTTCGTAAAACAGTGAGAGAAACAGCAGGAATTTCGTGAAATCCCCGATGGTTAGCTCACCCTTCATCACCGCCGCACCGCCGAAGGCGAGCACGAGCACGTAGCCGGTCATTCGGATGAACGACATGCCCGGCGAGTAAAGCGCCCACCACTTCATCATCCGCAGCGTGGCCACTCGCAGTAGATCCGAAAATTGGTTGAAACGGCTGAGCTCGGCCGTCTCGGCAGCGTAGGCTTTGATTTGGTGAACTCCGGAAACATTGTCATGCAAGAGTGCATTCAAATCGGACGCAGCATCGCGCTGGTTCCGGTAGCGGTCACGGCCTTGAGTCGAGTAGATCCATGCGCCCACCATCAAGACCGGGACTGGCAGAGTCGCCCAGGCGGCGACACCTGGATTGAGATAGAACAGAAAAATCCC
>JANPAU010000073.1:0-4819 GCA_031430055.1 Akkermansiaceae bacterium
GAAGTATTGGCGGGCAACTTCGGTGGCGATGCCGAGGCGTTGGGAATCGAGTAAGGCTTCTGCGGCAGCGGCTTGGGCGGATGAGGCTTCGATGGCGCGCTTGTTGCGGCCCCAGAGGTCGGGGTCGTAGGCGAGATCGAAGGTGCTGCGGTAGCGCTGGGACTGGAGATCGACGCTGGTGCCGGGTGGGAGATTTCCGCGCAACACATCGGCGGAACTGCGTGAATTACTGCCGGAGCCGGTGAGATCGAGGGTGGGAAAAAGTTTCGCCTGGTCCACGCCGACGAGGGCACGGGCGGTGTCCACTCGGGCTTTGCCGGCAGCGAGGTCGTTGTTCGCGACGAGTGCACGATCGACCAAACCATTGAGTTCGCGATCGTTGAAGAGTGTCCACCATCTATCAGGCAGGTGGGTTCCAGCGGTGGATTTGGATTCCTTCCATTTCACCCCACCGGAGGCACCGGGAAGTTGGAAATTTGGTCCGACCATGCAGGAGCCGAGCAGTAGGGCGGCAGGAAATATGATGAGACGGAAGTTCATGGTTTCTTATGGCGGTCTGGAGCTTCGATGAATACATCCACCTGCTGGCCGACGTAAAGCGGCGGGTCACTCGGGCGGGTGAGGGAGTAGATGACTTGCAGCACGCGAGTGTCAACTCGCTCGGTGCTCGAACCCGTTAGTGAAATCTTGGGGATGACGAAGGGTTCCACACGGATGAAATCGAGCGGGAAAGTGACGCTGGGATCGCCCTTGAGATAGCCGTAGGCCTGCTGGCCGGGACGGATGCGGGTGGCGTTCTGCTCGTCGATGTCGGCGCGAACTTGGAGGCGATCGGTATCGCCGAGGATCATTGCGGGGGATTTGGGCGAGGTGGCAGCGTATTCACCAGCGTGGGCGTTGACTTGAATAATGGTGCCGTCTCGTGGGGCGCGCACGGTGAGTCGATCAATCAGAAGGAAAATACGTTTGAGTGATGTTTCCGACGCGGCAAGCTGGGCCTTGGCGGCGACGAGTTGTGCTTGGGCCACGGCGACATCCTGCTTGCGATTTTCAAGGTCATCCCTACTGACGGCGCGGCTGTCGGTCACGGAGGTGAGGCGCTCGAGTTGGGATTGGAGCTTGGCGAGTTGGGCTTCGCTGACGGTGATTTGTGCTTGGGAAATTTCCTGTTGGGCTTGAAGCGAAAGCTGCTCGGCGCGGAGATCCCGGTCGTCTAACTTCATGAGAATTTGGTTCTTTTTGACGGTATCGTTCACCTTCACGAGGACCTCAGTGACGAGGCCGGGAAGAGGAACGCCGATGGCGACATTTTCACTCAAGGCTTCGAGAATTCCCGTGGCGGCGACTGCCTCAGCGTAGGGTTTTTGCGGCGGCATGATCGGCGGATCTCCGGGTGGCAGCATTTGCTTCTCAGCTTGGGATTGGGAGACGAGGACGATGGCCACCACGCCGAAGATGGCGGCAGCAATGGAGCCGTAGCGGAGGAGTTTTGAGAAGAAGTTCATGGAAGAATTTAGGGTTGAGAGTCGGAAAAAAAGACGAGTGGAAAATTGGATCTTACTCTCAACTCTCAAGCATCCACTCTCAACCTCATCAATGCGCGTGTTCGTGGATGAAGTGCGGGGGCTGCTGGTGGTTTTGTTCGGTGACTTCGACGATCTCGCCGTCGTCCATGCGGGCGATGCGGTCGGCGTAGGAGAAAATCCGGTTGTCGTGAGTGACGATGATCACGGCGCGCTCCGCGGAGCGGGCGACCTGGCGGAATAGGTCGAGCACGATCTCGCCGTTCTGTGCATCGAGTGCGGCGGTGGGTTCGTCACAGATCACCAACGGTGGTTCGTGGACGAGGGCACGGGCGATGGCGACGCGTTGTTGTTGGCCGCCGGAGAGTTTGTTAGGGCGTTCCTTCCAACGCGGCCCGAGGCCGACTTTTTCGAGGATTTCCCGTGAGCGCTTGAGGGTGACTCGGCTAGAGAACCCTTGGATGAGCAGCGGGACACCGACATTTTCGGCGACGGAGAGCGTGGGGATGAGATTGAACTGTTGGAAAATGAAGCCGATGTTCTTCGCCCGGAAGCGGGTGAGGGCACCGCCGGACATTTTTTCAAGAGGGTTGCCGAAGACGTTGATGCTGCCGCTTTCGACCTTCAGGGTGCCGGCGATGGCGCTGAGCAGCGTGGTTTTCCCACAGCCTGAAGGACCGACGAGCATCATGATTTCTCCGGTGTGGGCTTGCAGGTTCACTTGCTTGAGCACGTGGATGCGATTTGACCCATCGCCGAAACACTTTTCGACCGCTCGGACATCGACGACGATGTTAGATGGTGGAGTGGGATCAGGCACGGAAGACCATGGCGGGTTCGTAGAGACTGAGGCGGAAAATCGTCATAAGGGTAGTGTTGAGGGTGCCGTGGCGCATTACGTTGACGAGCACCTAGGTCCAGCTGGGCTGCAGTATTTAAATCCGTAATCTTGGAACCGCAAGGCCGCAAAGTTTCAAGGAGACCTCATTTTCGGAATGGACCCGGCACCCTCGGCAGCGACGAAAGATTTTGAAACCGCGAATCTGGCGAATCCTCTGAAATGAAGAGAGAGTTTCATGAGCAGGAAAATGGCTGGTGCGCCTCGCGCCAGACCGTTGCGGAGGCGTCTCGTCCAATACCGTCAGGATCACGTTGTAAACGTGAGAGAATTTAACCGCAGGTGAACAGGATAACCCGCAGCAAGCAAGGCTCGGAGAACATCGCCATTTTCAGCAGCCTGACCCAGACCGCCAAACTCCAGAACTGCTCCGCGCTCGACCTATTCTAAAATCTTCTAACCGGCACCGCCGCACAAGCCCAAGCGGCTCTTGTCAGCAATTCCTCCTGACCTTAAAAAAGCTAAACTGTTACTATTTAATGACTTAAGACAAACGGCATTCCGAGCGGACTCGATAAGTCGTTGCCATGACCCAGAAAACTGGCCTTGCAAACTTGTAAGTTTGCGGACTGTTATGTTTCAACGGCATGGAAATTCAGATGCTCCAACTCCTTCCCCTCGCGACCAAAATCGCCCGGGAGTTCCATAATATTCCTGGCCTGCCTCATGCCGAAATTGAGCTGGCCGCTCAAGAAGCACTCGCCCATGCCGCGCGGCTTTTCGATGCGGCGAAAGGCGACTTCACCGCCTACGCTGCCCGCGCTATGCGCAACACCTTGCGCGATCTCTATGAACGCCAAGTGCGGCATCACCAGCACCACGTTTACAACCTCGACCTCCCCGTTACCCAATCCGGCACCACGCCGGAAGCACGCATCCAGCAGGTTCCCTCACCGAACGCCCTAACTGATCAAGCCGCCGCCCTCGAATCCAGCGAACGGCTGGAGTTGGCCATGGACGGACTTTCACCGCGCCTCCGCCTCGTGGCCGAAGGCATCCGGGATGGCAAGAGTTACAGCGAAATCGGCTCCTCCCTCGGCATCTCCAAACAAGCCGCCCACAAACTTGCCGGAGCCGCCATCGCCACGCTTCGCGAGAAACTCGAAGCCATGGGCTTCCAAGGCCTCGACACCCTCGGCCTCTTAAAAAGTGGCTGCGGCGTCTCGCCGCAGGTCGTTCTGGATGAGTCACGCTTCCAGTCTTCTTCCCCTCAGGTTGACGATTCTTCGTCTCAACCGTAATCCCTCATTAAAACGTCCCATGCCCGCCTCCGTCCACCTCCAAGTCCGCAGCTCCGACGGCACCTCAAAATCCTTCTCACTCACCGAACACGACACCTTCCTGCTCGGACGGATGGCTGATTGCCACCTCTGCGTTCCCGGCGATCCGCAAGTTTCCCGCCACCACATCCTGCTAGAAGCCTGCCCGCCCATGGCTTCCCTGCGCGATCTCGGCAGCATGAACGGCACCCACATCAACGGGAAAAAATGCGGCGGTCGCGAAAAAGGCGAAACCCCGGAACAAGGTGCGCTCCGCCAATACCCGAGCATCGACCTGAAACACGGCGACCGCATCACCGTCGGCCAATCCACCATTGAAGTGCGGGTGGAAACCACGCCGGACGCCGCAATCATTCCCGCCGCCCTCCCGGAAGGCGACTTGTCCGGCCTCTCGCCCGAGGCCATGCGCCGGATCATCGTGGCTGTGGCGTCTCGCCGCAGTCCGTGCGGGGAGCGTCTCGCTCCCAGTCTTCTCGACGACTTCACCATCCAGCGCGAACTCGGCCGCGGCGGCTGCGGAGCCGTCTATCTCGCCACCCCGAAATTCGGCGGCGATCCGGTGGCGGTGAAACTCATGCTCTCCCGCGCCCAGGCCCCCCCGCGCCATCGAGCACTTCAAACGCGAAATGCAGGTCATCGCCGGGCTCAAGCATCCCAACATCGTCCGCTTTCTCGATAGCGGTTCGGACCAAGGCACCTTCTTTTTCGTCATGGAATACTGCGACGGCGGCTCGCTGGCCGATGTCGCCAAGGCCCATGGCGGCACCATCCTACCCGACGTGCTCATGCCGTGGGCGCTCCAGGCGCTCGAAGGCCTCGCCGCCGCCCACAAGCAAGGCTTCGTTCACCGCGACATCAAACCGCACAACATCCTGCTCCACCGCAACCGCGCCAAGATCTCTGACTTCGGTCTCGCCAAGAACTTCCAGAAAGCTGGTCTCAGCGGCATGAGTATGACCGGCAACTACGCCGGCACCCCCGTCTTCATGCCGCCGGAACAAATCACCAACTTCAAATACGTCAAACCCGTCTCCGACGTCTGGAGCTTCGCCGCCTCCCTCTACCAACTCCTCACCGGGAAATTCCCCTACCGCTTCGATCCCAAGCGCGACCCCATC
>JANPAU010000074.1:0-17725 GCA_031430055.1 Akkermansiaceae bacterium
TCAAAATCCAACGCATCTGGCTCAAGGCTCCTATTTCCACTCGTGAACGGAAATTTGAATTCTTAAGACAAAAAACGAAATCGACGTTTGATGACGATCTATGGGTTGGAACGAACGAAATCATCTCTACCGAAGCGGTCAGCATGGTGATTCCCGCCGGCCAGACTTATTCTGCCCCGCTCGATTTCCAACCCATCCCAGCCATTGTCGAAGGGTATTCCATGACTTCCACCGCGTCTGACACCCTCCTGCTGGTGGAGGTAAAGGCCGTATTCGAGCGGGACCAAGTTGCAAATCGGATTCCAAATCCGAAACGACCCAATTATTACGCGATCACATCGAGTGGGAATTCAGAAGACTCAAAATCAAAATACTACAATCGTCTCTTTGTATCAACCGAACCTGAGACGGGAGACGTCGAACTCACGGTGAAACATTCGGTCTTTCCTCACTCAATAGCACAGTTTCTTACTGTCGATATCACGGATGATACGGGGCAAGTAATTGCAAATGCTCAATTGGACGAGTCTGGTGAGACAAAGATTGAGTTTTTGCCCTTAGAATCCACGCCAACTAAAGTTTTCTATGTTGATATCTCGTATCAATCCGCTGCGGGTCAAGATCCTGAATTACTCCTAAAAAGTTATACGAAAAATGATGGCCTTTCGATTCAGATCGTAACGCCTGAAAATATTCAAATTCAAAAAAACAGCTTGGCACTTGTGATCGCTCCATTTGCGAACACTACGGCAGGCTCATTCTATACTACATTCCTGGGCACTACTTCCAGCCCAACAGAGTCGGTATCTCTAGCCCCCGAGGTCCGCGCAATTCACGAAGAGCCGCCAACAATGATTGCTGGATCGACCTATGATCAGTCTAGTTGGACAACCGAGATTCCTTCCTTTCAACTTCCTGATGGTTCAGGAGCCTCGAACATAGCCGAAACTTATTTTAGTCGTGAAGCAGGATTCGGGCTTCACGAGATTTGCCGGAATTTAATGGAACAAAATCATGGTCAAATTTGGAGTGATCTGACAACCGCCGGAGTTTTTGCAAAGAATTACACCTTTTCAATACCTGTCGACACTGGCGTGAGTTTTTACTATCCGGATTTAGTTCCACCAAAATACATTTGGGGCGGAGCAACGTATAAAAGTGGTTCTGTCACTCTGAAGTTAAAGAAGATAGGAAACAAAATTGAGGCAACGGGGATCGATATGCAAGCGGTGATCGAAGACTATTATGACTTCGACTACACTCGGGCCATAGGCACATTTTCCAACAGGGCGGCAACGATCCAAATTGGCCGTGAAATACCTCCAAGATCCGCCGGGAAAATTTTCCACACACTGACGGATATAAATTTTTCTTACAATGAATCCACCGGTGATTTGATTAATGGAGGAGTCACAAACGGAGGACCACCAATACCGTTTTTCAATGCGAATGGGTATATTCAGGATGGCAATTTTATAACTACCGGAGGAGCGGGTGGCGGCGGCAATGAGTAAATCAAATAAATCCCTAATTTTTGGATCCTTGTTCGTATTGATTTGTGGAATCGGTTACCTCATTTGGTTTACTCTGATGGATCAGAATCAATCGAAAAAAGTCGAACAGGGACGGATAGAGTCTAATTCAGCGACTGGTCTGGAGGTCGTTCCGCGATCTCCGCCTCGTTCAGAGGGCAACGCGAATGAGGTTTCGATTGAACCGTTAAGAGCTCTGGAAGAATTTGATGCCTCCATGAATGAGCTTCGGAACAGCCGAGGGGACGACTGGACAGAAGGTTTAAAAAAACTTGCCGTTGTGGTGAACTCACTTGGTAATCAGCCAGACTTTGAATCGTTGACCGCATCGTCCTTGATGATCAAGGCAATGTCCGACGTAGCAATCACAAGACTTATGACAGGTGAGGTTCCTGGAGATGCTACCCTACGTGCCCTTGAAAACATCATCTATCAAGTTCCGACTGATGAGAAATTGATCGACTTCATTTGTCAGTATTATGCGGATGGAGAGAAAGAGCGGATGAAGTATGCGTCTGATTCTGTGTTGGAATTTGTATCCAGATTTGAGTCCGACGACGAACTCTTTCCCAAGGAAGATTGGGCCAAGGGATGGACGATGAAAGGGCTGATTACTGAACGCAAGGCCACGTTGTCTCTCTTTGGGATTGCTGGGGCTAAACAGCGGCTCGAGCTGGCGCGGGTTACGGCACTTTACGTGGCAAGGGGCGGTGATTTTAATCTCAGAGGGAATGAATTGGCCTCCGAATTTGCGATTCGAGTCGGCAAAGAAGCGGCCCTTGTCTCAGTACCAAAATTTTTCGGAGCACTTGGAAATTTGGCACCAACGATCAATGATATTAGCAATGACATCGGAATGGTTCTTTATGAGCAGCAAACCAAGTAGGTATCCTGGAATTGGTAAGCATGTTTCATAGAGTGCTTGAGAATCGCCCATCAACCCACTCTAGCAACGTCGCCAGCACCTTGAATCCAGGCTTCGCACTGAGGCACCTGGATGATGCTCAGCGTCACCTCAATCTCACCGACACGAAGTCCTAGAAACCGGTAGACAAGCCGCGCAAGCAATGATTAGACTGCTAACAAAAGTAAATGGCGAATAAATTGGAGCGTGAAATTTATTTGGGCGAATTCTGAATTTTGAAAATCCATGCAACCCCAACCATCACCAGAGGTTGATACTCCGACACCGTCGCGAAGAATATTCCGCTCCCGCGATAGTTGGATTGTTAGTGCATTACTTATCATCGCGCTCGTTTTTGCAATACCTGCCATTCTTCGTCAACGTGTGAAAGCTATGCAGACTCACGCAGTGAGTAACTCGAGGCAGCTCGGCATGTGCCTCTTCGAGTTCGAGTCCGAATACGGAAAGTTTCCTGATGCCAGCACGATCGCTGCGGTAAAAGCCAAATCAGGATCTCTTTTGCCTTTAGGAACCAAGACTTCCAATGACTATTTTAGGCAATTGATCGCATCTGGGATCGCCCAAAATGAACAATTTTTCTACGCCGATATTGCGAAAGTTCGGAAACCCGACGGCTTGATGGATCCATCCCATGCCATCGGAAAAGGCGAATGTGGGTATTCTTATCTATCAGGGCTTTCTTCCCAAGGCAATCCATCTCGTCCGATTGTCGTTACTCCGTTGATTCCCGGCACAAATCGTTCCGATCCCAAACCGTTCGAGGGAAAAGCCGTGATTCTGAAAATGGACAACAGCGTCACCTCGCTGCCGATTGATAAGGAGGGGCATGTCTTCATCGCTGGAAAAAACTTGTTCGATCCCTTGAACCCGATCTGGGAAGGTAAGCCGCTGGTGATCGTTTGGCCGGACCTTTAATCTTCAAATCAAGACAACCATGCTGCCTCAACCACCGCCGAATGCTCTCGCGCCGCTGCCATCCGAAGCGGCACTTCGTTCCCGCCGCTGGTGGCGGGGGATTTGGATGGTGGGAATCTCGTCAATTGTAGGACTTTTAGCACTTGGTTCCGCAGGCGCTTCGCACAGTGGATCGAATCCTTACAGGCATTGGACTGAAGTTCTAGACTACTTTTGTTGCTGGCCAGCGGGGCGGGGAAGGATTTAGGCTGCGGCAGATGATTTTAGGATTGATGGAACCTTCCGGGTTGATCGAGCAGGGTGGCCCGCTGGTGTGGGTGTTGCTGGGCTTGGGGTTTATCGGTGCGGTTTGTGTGGTGGAGCGTTTATTTTTCTTTCACCGGGCTCGGATCAATGTCGGGAATCTGCTGGTGGGCTTGTCGCATCACATCCGGAGGCGGGCATTTGCGGAGGCTCTGCATGAGGCGGCGCGGGCCCCGGGTCCGGTGGCGAGGGTGGCGCATGCGGCTTTGCTCCGGTATTATCTTCCCCGCACCGAGCTGCGGGACGTGGTGCAGGAAACGGCGCAAATGGAAGTTCCACGCATCGAGAAAAACATCCGGGCGATCCTTGGAGCGGCGTTGTTGGCTCCGCTGGTTGGGATGTTAGGGACGCTGGTCGGGATGTTGGAGACTTTTCAAAAAGTGAGTGAACAAGGTGGATTCACGGGTCCGGCAGAGCTCTCAGCCGGAGTGTTTACCGCGTTGATCACCTCGGTGATGGGGCTGACGGTGGCAATTCCGCTGTATTTGTTTTACCTGTATTTCTTAGGGCGGGCGAAGCGTCTGGTGCATCGCTTGGAGCGGGCGGGAATTGAGATGGTGCATCTCATCGCGGATGCGCGGGAGGAGGAGGAATTTGCGCCTTTCCGGGGTGAGGTGACTGCCGGGAAAAAGTCAGTGAAGGCGAAACGAGAGACTCCGAAATGAAGCTGGAAATGACTCTACCAGAGCGTCCGGGATTTCTGCATGCGGTGCCGATCTTGAACATTTTCGCGCTGGTGCAATTGTTTTTTCTGCTAGGGCCATCCTTGGTCTGGCAATCGGGAGTCGCGGTGGATTTGCCGCCCTCGAGATTTCAAATGGAGCGCTACGAGACTCCGTTAGTGGTGACCTTGGGACCAGGCGAGCCTGCGCCGCGGATCCACTTTGCGCGGGACTCGGTGACGCTTGCAGAGCTTTCCGAACGGCTTGAAAAGCTGCGAGAAGATGGCGCTCAGGCAAAAGCGATTGTGCTACTTCAGACAGATACGGGCACTCCTGTTGGAGTCGAGCGGGAGGTCTCGGAATTGGTCTTGGCCAAGGGATTTCGCTTGGCCTTGGTGGGCAGAAACACACCGCCGCCGACGCGCATGACTCCTCCAGCAACTTCCAAGTAATGCCGCAACGCATCGTCAAACCTCAGAGCTTGGCAGGCATTCCGGAGTGGTTCTTCCGGTGGCGGCCGCGTGGCTCGCCACTGGTTCCTAAATTGATCGCCCTGGTGCTGGCCAGCGGGGCATTCGTGTTTCTTGTCACCTCCGTGCGGATTCAGGTGGTGCCGCCTGAGAATGTCTCGCCGCGCAGGGCATCGGTGATTTATTTAGGAAATGATCTTCAGGGACGAGCGCTGTCGCTGAAAGCTCAGGAAGGCGGGCCGTTTCCTTCGCGATTCGAGCTTTCCCAATGGGATGGCCTCGGCGAGTTGGAACGAACTGCGATGGAGGCGATTCGCTTTCAAGTGCCCGCTTATCAGCCAAAAATTGAAGATCTGCCGCCGATCAATGAGATCCAGCCGCTCTCGCTGGCGGCAAAAGGCGAACGCTACTTCCCGGCACATCCTCTACCAACGGAACGCCCATTGGAACTTACTTCGCTCAAGCTTGCGCCAGTGCTTTACCCGCTCTCCGGAATTTCTGGCGATGCGTTTCCTGCCGATCTCCCCACGTTCGAGCCCTTGGTGGACGCGGAATTGGCTTCAGGAACTTCTCGCTTTCTCCTCCGCCTGAACGCCGACGGTGGCGTGATGGAGTGCGTTTCACTTGAAAAAGGCGGCGAAAAAGGTGCCCAAGATTTGAAAAAATGGCTGCACCGCATTTCTTTTAAGCCGGATTCCGGGAATGTTTCCCGCTGGATCGCCGTGGGAATCGGATTCACCAACCTACCCGTCGATGGAACTGACACTGACTAATTTTGTGCTCCTTGTGATGCTCGGCTCCTTCGCCCTGGTGCCGATTTTGGCTGTGGCTTCGAGGACTTTTCACTCCCGGACGGAGCGGCGATCACTCGCGAATCGGGTGATTTGCCGGCTTTGTTTGCATGCTTTTGAAGACACCAGCCACGTCCACACTGTGGATTGTCCGGTCTGTGGTGCGGTCAACGAAAAGGGCCGCAGCCGCCGTCTCGGGTGAGCAACTTGATTTTTCGTGCCTTCTCAGGGATTTCCTGCTTTCCCTCGCCCCGACCACGCTGACTTTCTTTTGCCCATGTCCACCGAGCTGACCCGAAATTTTTCCATCATTGCCCACATCGACCATGGGAAAACCACGCTTTCCGACCGACTGATGGAGGCCACCAGCACCGTGACCATGCGGGAAAGCAGTGCCCAACAGCTCGATTCCATGGATCTGGAGCGCGAAAAAGGCATCACCATCAAGTCCCACCCGGTCGCCATGGAATACAAGGCGAAGGATGGAAAGACCTACAAACTTAACCTGCTCGACACACCCGGTCATGTCGATTTCTCCTACGAAGTTTCCCGAGCACTCGCCGCCTGTGAAGGCGCGATTCTAATGGTCGATGCCGCGCAGGGCGTCGAAGCTCAGACGGTCGCCAACCTCCACCTCGCCACCGAGCAAAACCTGCTCATCATCCCGGTCCTCAATAAAATCGACCTGCCCGCCGCCGACGTGCCGAAGTGCAAGAAGCAGCTTGAGGAAATCCTCTGCATCCCCGCCGAGGATTGCATCCCGGCATCCGCCAAGGCCGGCATCGGCATCGAAGAAATTCTCGAAGCCATCGTCGCCCGCGTCCCGGCTCCGGTGGAGAATCCAGACAAGCTTCTGCGTTGTTCGGTATTCGATTCGCTCTACGACACCTACCGTGGTGTTGTCTCCTACGTCCGGGTTTTTTCCGGCACCGTGAAAAAAGGCCAGCGCGTCAAACTGATGGCCACCGGTAAAACTTACGAGGTCAAGGAAGTCGGTGTTTTCACTCCCAAGATGAGTGCCCGCGATATTCTATCAGCGGGTGATGTCGGCTATGTCATCGCCAACATGAAGTCCGCCAGTGAAGTAAAAGTCGGCGACACGATGACCGACAATACCCACCCCTGCCCTGAGGCGCTTCCCGGCTATAAAGAAATCCAGCCGATGGTTTTTTCTGGGATCTATCCGGTCGATTCCTCCGACTACGAGGCGCTCAAACTCGCCATGGGCAAGCTTCAGATCAACGATCCCGCCTTCACCTTTTCCTCGGAAAGTTCGACTGCGCTCGGTTTTGGATTCCGCTGCGGCTTTCTCGGTTTGTTGCACATGGAAATTATCCAAGAGCGCCTCCGCCGTGAGTTCGACATGGATGTCATTTCTACTTATCCGTCGGTGATCTATCATGTAACGATGACCGATCATACGGACGTGATCATCGACAATCCGACGCTTTTCCCCGACCCCCAAGGTATCCAGGAAATACGCGAACCCATCGTCAATGTCTACATCATGGTCCCCGGCGAATACATCGGCGACATGATGCAGCTCGTTCTTGAAAAACGTGGCGATGTCACCAATACCGAAACTATCGACGACACTCGCGTCATGCTTTCTTGCGTCCTTCCTCTAGCAGAAATCCTCGTCGATTTCAATGACCGACTGAAATCCATGACTCGCGGCTACGGCTCGATGGACTACGAACATTCCGGCTACCGCGCCGCGAAAATGGTCAAGATGGACATGCTCATCGCCGGCGATCCGGTGGAGGCTTTCTCCACCATCGTCCACCGCGACAAGGCAGAATCCTACGGGCGCGTGCTCGCTGCAAAGCTCAAGGATGTGATCCCATCACACCTCTTCGTCGTCGCCATCCAAGCCGCAGTCGGCGGCAAAATCGTGGCCCGCGAATCCATTTCCGCCATGCGCAAGAACGTCACGGCCAAGTGCTACGGCGGCGACATTTCCCGGAAGCGCAAGCTGCTGGAAAAGCAGAAGGAAGGAAAAAAGAAGATGAAGATGTTCGGCAAAGTAAACATCCCGCAGGACGCATTCATCAAGGTGCTCAAGAGCGGAGATTGATCCCAATGAGTGTGTGGGTCTCCTGCCCACGAGTTTCGAAATCAGGTTCTGCGGCCAACCAAGTCAATCCTTGCGCCGTCTTACGCACAGGATGCGAAGCGAGATCGACATTCGAGTGCGATTTTTAGATAATCTTTCATGGCCGCTCTTAAGACACCGAACCTGGTTTCCGTAACCAGCATCAATGACGACGGCTCCCGTTATTTTCTCCACCCGGCGGATGTGAATGGGCCTTGGACGGTGGCAAGACGCCTCGTCGGTCTGATTCTCATCGCAGTGTATGTTCTCCTCCCGTGGATTCCGATCAACGGCAATCCAGCTGTCTTCTTGGATGTGGAAAATCGGATGTTCCATCTCTTGGGGCTGACGTTGGTGCCGCAGGATCTTTGGGTGATGTTTTTCGCGATCAGCGGGCTGGGTTTCGGCTTGTTTTTTGTGACCTCGTTGCTTGGCAGGATCTGGTGCGGTTGGGCTTGTCCTTACACGGTGTTTTTGGACCACGTGTATCGCCGGATCGAGCGCTGGATCGAGGGCGATGCCACCGCCCGCCGCGCACTGGCGAATGCTCCGTGGAGTGCTGGAAAAATTGCCAAGCGCGCCTTCAAGCACTTCTTGTTCCTCACCGTAGCGGCCTTGATCGCACACGTGTTTCTTTCCTACTTCGTTTCTTTGCAACGCCTTTACGGCTTCATGCAGGAGGGGCCACTTCAGCATGCCACCGCATTTGGTGTCGTGTTTTTCCTAACGCTCGCGCTGTGGTTCTGTTTTGGTTACTTTCGGGAGCAATTCTGCATCATCATGTGTCCTTATGGTCGCCTTCAAAGCGCGTTGACTGACGATGATACCGTCAACATCGGCTACGACGAAAAACGCGGCGAACCCCGCGGCACCAAGGGTAAAGCGGAGGGCGACTGCATCGACTGCCGCCGCTGTGTGCAAGTTTGCCCGACCGGGATCGACATCCGCAATGGCTTGCAGCTCGAGTGCATCGGTTGTACCGCTTGTGTCGATGCCTGCGACGATATCATGACCAAGGTCGAGCGCCCGAAAGGCTTGATCCGTTATGACTCTTTCAACGGTTTCGCCGGAAAAAAACGGCGTTTCTTCCGCCCCCGGATCTATGCCTACAGCGCGATGGCCCTACTCGGACTGGGAGCATTGTTGCTCGTGGCCGCGAAGAAAGCGTGCCCTTTCACCGCCACGATTTCGCGCAGCGGTGGCGCGGGATTCTTCAGCGATGCCAACTCCGTTCGTAACATTTATAAAGTCCGCGTCTTCAACAAGCGCAACCAAACGGCGACCATCACCATCCAACTTGGCGATAAGACTCCTGCGGGCTATCAGCTCAGTGGTGCGGAACAATCCTTCGCCATTCCCGCGCTCAGTGAAATGACTCGCACCTGCGTTGTGTATGCTCCGGTGGATGCCTACCTCGGCACTTCAGACATCGACATCGAGGTTCACGCCAACCCAGGTGACGTGACCTTGAAAAAAACCGCTCGTTTCCTTGGTCCGAACCCACAATCCCTCAAAAAACCTCAACCCTGATCCTTCATGAAAGCCATCGTGCAGTTTATCTATCAAAATCCTTGGGTCTATATCGTACTCGCATTCATCGTGCTGCTGAGCGCGTGGTCCGCATTGATTTCCGTCGCCGTGAAACACTCGCCGCAGCAGATCGAGGTAAAGAGATGAGTTAGTCTCAATTTTCTCCTATCACGTTTAACCCATAACAAATAACTATACCTCCCGCCAATGACCACGGTCACCGCAGCCCTTGTCGCCGGACTTGTCACCAGTTTCCACTGTGTCGGCATGTGCGGCCCCATCGCTTGCGGACTCGGGACACTGGCGAAGTCCGAGGGCGAGCGACTCACCGCCGCCTCGCTCTATCACAGCACCCGGTTGATTTCCTATGGCATCATCGGCGCGATCTGCGGGGCACTCGGGCAACAACCGCTCCAGTGGTTTTTCAACTCGCCCGCCGTGCTTTTGCCATGGGTGATGGTCGCTGTTTTACTGATCATGGCATTTGGCTTGGACAAAAAAGTCCCACGGCCAGCGATCCTCAACCGTCTCACTGCCCGTGCCCGTCTCAAGGCCTGCAAACTGTCCGCCTTCGGTGGGGCGTCTGCGATGGGACTTCTCACGCCTTTTCTTCCTTGCGGCCCGCTCTATCTGATCTTCGGAGCCGCGTTGCTTGCAGGCTCCGCTGTTAAGGGGGCGGAATTCACCTTAGCATTCGGCCTCGGAACCGTGCCCTTGTTGTGGCTCGCGCAGCATCAATTCCACCGGGTACGGGCGAAAATGACTCCGCTCGCGATGGGCCGGATGCGTCGTGGCTTGGCGTTAGTCACCGCTGTGGTGCTCGCGGTGCGCCTGCATGG
The DNA here is from genome assembly GCA_031430055.1 of Akkermansiaceae bacterium. Classification (GTDB taxonomy): domain Bacteria; phylum Verrucomicrobiota; class Verrucomicrobiia; order Verrucomicrobiales; family Akkermansiaceae; genus Luteolibacter. The sequence continues at coordinate 10,063 of JANPAU010000074.1, forward strand.
CACCATCCCCGGAACGCTCTACGGTGCGGAACAGAAGACCGAAGTGAAAGAACTTCCTTCCTGTTGTCATTAGGAAGAACTCGTTTGGTTACCACCATTCCGGACCACAAGGAATTTGTGGGCAGTGGCATTTTGCGCAAACCGTGAATGCTACGCAGACGGCATCAATTTGCCTCGTGGGCCATTCATCCGGGATAGTCGCCGGAGATATATCCTTGCAACTGCTCGATGGTGTGGCGTTGGGAATTCATCACCCAACTGACCAAATCGCCGATGGAAATCAATCCAACCAGACGAGCGTCATCGACGACAGGCAGGTGGCGGATGCGGTTGCCGATCATCAGTTGCATGCATTTTTCGATACCATCCTTGCTGCAGACGGTGATGGCAGGGCGCGAAACGATTTCGCGGACGAGCGTATCGCGCGAAGTCCGGCCTTGGAGGACGACTTTACGGCTGTAGTCGCGCTCGGAGAGCACTCCTACGACCTCGTCATTTTCCGTAACGACGAGAGCGCCGATGTTCTTCTCGCCCATCTTACGAATGGCCTCGTAAACGGTTTCCTCCAGGTTTGTCGTCCAAATTTCGCCGAGTTTATTATGCAGGATGTCATATACGGTTCCGTGAATTTCCATGAGTTACTCCTTTTAAAGTTCTAATAGACTGATGACCTTAATTCCCTGCGTCAAGAATTCAGGGAATTATATTACTGTCCTTGGTATTTTCGCACAAGAATCCTTTAGTCTATGCTTGGCAGCGGCCTACATTCTCACAAAACTCTGGCCATGCAGACAGCAGCATTTCTCAAAGACCTATTCGACCTGTCCGGGAAAACCGCCGTGATCATCGGTGGGACCGGAGAACTCTGTGGCACCATGGCCGTCGGCCTCGCTCGTGCCGGAGCGGAAGTTGTTCTCGGCGGACGCATTGCCGAAAAAGCGGAAAAACGCCTTGCCGAGGTCGAGTCCTTCGGTGGCAAAGGCTACTTCGTGCCGGTCGATGTGACTTCCCGCGATTCCTTGCACCACTTGCTCGACACGGTGCTCCAGCGCTCTGGCCAAGTCGACATCCTGATCAACGGTGCGGGAACTAACTCACCCACGCCGTTTCTTGAAATCCCCGAAGAGGAATACCAGCGGATCATCGACACCAATCTCTCAGCGATTTTCCGCGCATGCCAAGTCTTTGGTCAGTATTTCGTCGATGAAGCCCGCCCGGCCTCGATCATCAATTTGGGCTCCATTTCCGGGCTCAATCCTCTTTCTCGTGTCTTTACTTACTCCGCCTCCAAGGCAGCCGTCCACAATCTCAGCCGTAACCTCGCTCGCGAGTGGGCCGACAAGGACATCCGCGTGAACACGCTAGTCCCCGGCTTCTTTCCCGCTGAGCAAAACCGCAAAGTCCTCGATGAATCACGCGTGCTCGATATTCTCCGCCAAACTCCGGCGTCGCGTTTCGGAAATGCCGACGAACTCATCGGAGCAACACTCCTGCTCGCATCTGCCAAGGCGGGTTCTTTCATCACCGGCATTGAAATGGTCGTGGATGGTGGATTCCACGCCATGACGATTTGATCGAAAGCACGTCGCATCAAAAAACATACCCGCGCTTGGACGAGCCAAACGCGGGTATGAAACTAGCAACAAAAAAGATAAAACAGTTAGTTCTTAGGCGCTTCGGCTTGGTTCAGTTGTAGACGCAGTCCGGCTCCTTTGAAGCTTGTATCGATATTCAGGGAATCCACCCGGCTGCGAACGTCTGCGGGAGCCGCTGCCTTATCTTGAGCGGTGTCCCATGGTCCATTCCAGACCACCTTGTCCTGTTGGTCACGAATGGTGACTTCTTTCGAGCCATCGGTAGACTTGACTTCCACACTGCCCTTGTTGTCGTTCATCCGGATGGTAGCACCACCTTGGGCCTTTACTTTTGCATCCACATCGTCGCCAGGTAACATGAACCCTTGGCCGATGGCACCTTGCATGCGAAGTCTCAACTCGCGCATGGCTTCTTCCATCTGCGGGCCGACTTGGCCTTCGGCGTCTCCCAGTTGGAGATCGAGACCGCGGAGGTTTTCTGCAACGGCTTTTCGGATTCGATCTGCTAGATCTTTGGGGATGCCATCGAGTTGGAGCGGATCGAGAGCTTCCGGCTCGGTCGCAGCGAGTTCCTCGGGCTTGGAGCCGAGGTTGATTTTAAGTTGAGTCGCCTTGCCCTTGTGGATGAGATCGAGATCCACGCTATCGCCCGGCTTATGAGCGGTAATTTGCTCGGAAATATCTTGGGGTGATCCTACGGCCTTGCCGGCCACGCGAGTGATTACGTCGTTGATGACGAGGCCTGCTTTAGCGGCTGGACCATCTGGGACGAGTGCTCTAACGATGACGCCTTCACCCGGTTTCAGGTCGAGATGATCGGCGAGTACTTCCGGCACATCGCTGGAGACGACGCCGAGGAACGCGGTCGCGATGACATCGGCGGCCTTGTCTTCCTGTTGGAGTTTGATCTCCGGGAGCTGGGCGGCACGTGGCTTCGCGGCAACGGCTGGCGGTGGCGCATTGTCCTCCGGAGCTTCTACAGCAAAGAGAGGTGTGACCAGCGCGACAACAAGGCCGGCGGTGATGAATGGGGATGAATTGGTTTTCATAGCTTACTTACGAGAAGCGCAGTAGTCAGAAAAGTTTGTTTAAGAAATTTCCAATCAATCTGCTTTTGCAGGAACTAACATATACTCAACTCGCGGTTGAATCACTTGCACGATTCTCCCACTGGCATCCTTAAGAGTAACTTGATCTTTATAAATTACACGAACGACACTGTGCGGCTGTTTGTTGGATTTCCAAATCACACCTTCATCATGAACCGCACTTAGGTTACGATTGAAACTGGCAGGAATGAAATTTTGAGAACCATAACCCGCAACTGACTTGGTGGCGGATGCAATTGGTCGAGGCTTCGTGGCGGGAGCTTCCGAAGGCGGCATCATCAACGCAGCCATAGCACCGATCAATGCCACGGCAGCGGCAGCACCCCAAAGTGGGCGCTGGCGACGAGCTGTCGGAGTGACAAGCTTCGTCGGGAAATGAACGATTTTTTCATCCGAGTGGAATGGCACATCACGCACGATTTTCTCCAACTCAGCCATGAAATCAGGAGCAAGCTTCGCTACCGAAGTTTTACGGAGTTGATGCTCGAAGCTCAATTCCTGCGGACTCAGCGTGGTCCATGTGCCATCGGCCGCCGCTTCAAGTCGGTCGAGAAATGATTCGTCCAGAGCGACTGCATGAAGGTCGCGAAGCTGGGCTTCAAGGGCGAGGTGATCAGGAGTCATGGTGGTTCAGACGGTGAAAAAGTTAGATGGAAAGGTCTCCGCGGCGACGAGCGCCACTTAAGCTGCGTTTGAGGGCTTCAAGAGCATAGCGATACCGAGAGGCCGCTGTGTTTTGAGAAATTCCAAGAATTTCACCAATTTCCGCAAAGGTGCGCTCACCCCAGATTTTCATGGTGATCACTTCGGAGAATTTCTCGGGCAGTTCCTTGAGCCTTTCTTCGAGTTGGGAACGGGTTTCATCGTCGGAGGTATCGCTCTCGAACCAAGGGTGAAAGGCTTCGTATTGCTCGGTTTCCGCATCGGCGGTGACGTTGTCTTCGCGGCGCTTCCGGCGGTCGTCGCGGCGACTGAGATCGATGGCAAGGCGGCGGATGGTGGTGTAAAGATAGGGTTGCCAAGCTTCTTGGCCGCCGACGAATTCTCCACTGCGGACCTTTTCGACGAGTTTGACCAAGGCGTCTTGGAAGACATCCTTGGCATCTTCTTGCGAGCGGGTTTGTTGGCGAGCGAAGAGTAGGAGCTTGGGACCATACAATTCTAACCACTCCCGCCAAGCGGAAGCGGCAGGTGCGGCTTCGGAAACTACGGATAAAGGGGCCACGGGCGTTTCTTCATTCATAAAGCGGAGTCGGTTGTGGGATTTGTCTCCCGAGAGAAATAAAACCTCAGGGCTTCCATGCAGCAAGCTTGCAGACTCGCTTGAAATGCAAGGGATCGACAGGGTTGATCGAGAGTCGGGTGCCGCGCTGGCAGACCATCATTTCGCAAAGCAGCGAGTCGGCCTTGATCGCCTCGAGGGTGAGCATTTCGGGAAATTTCCCCACGAATTCGAAATCCGTGAGCCACCAGCGTGGGTTTTCCAGCTTGGACTTGGGGTCGAAATACTCGCTTGCGGGATCGAACTGCGTCGGATCCGGATAAGGAACACCGACAACGCGGGCGATGCCGGTAACACCCGGCGGCTTGGCATTCGAGTGATAAAACAAGGCAAGGTCACCCGCTTTCATTTCCTTCCACATGAAGTTCCGCGCCTGATAGTTCCGGACGCCACTCCACGGTTCGCGCTTCACCTTCGCAAGGTCGTCGATGCCGAAGACGTCAGGCTCGGATTTGATCAACCAATGGCGCATGGCGATCAAGCGATGGCTTTGATGAGACCTGGCTTGACGGCAGGGAGTGAAAGATGTTCCGGACCGAGTTCCAAGCCGCGGGCGGCACGGACATCGGCTTCGATGGCTTCCAAGACGTCGAGCTCAGGTCGGAAATTCGCCGCGTGATATGAGCTCCGGACGAGAGGACCGCTGGCCACATGGCGGAATCCCTTGGCGATGGCGATGGCCTTATACTCGTCGAACGCGTCAGGCGTGATATACTCCACCACCGGCAAATGCTTCTGAGTCGGGCGCAAATATTGTCCCATGGTTAGAACCGTCACATCGTGGGCGAGCAGGTCATCCATGGCACGTAGAATTTCTTCGTGCCGCTCGCCGAGACCTAGCATGATGCCGCTTTTGGTAGCCACTTTGCCATTCACGATGGCCTTGGCTTTTTTCAGAACCGTCAGGCTGCGTTGGTATTGAGCGCGCGATCGGACGAGTGGCGTGAGACGCTCGACGGTCTCCAAGTTGTGATTAAAAATGTGCGGGCGGGCCTCCATGACCATGGCAAGTGCCCAGTCGCGATCATTAAAATCTGGCACCAGCACTTCGATAATGATTTCAGGGTTCGCTTGGCGGACCGCTTCAATGGTGTGCTTGAAATGCTCCGCGCCGCCATCGCGTAAATCATCACGAGCCACGGCGGTGATTACGACGTGGCGCAAATTCATCCGGCGAGTGGCCTCGGCGACGCGGGCCGGTTCGTCGGACTCCAGAGCGTCAGGTTTCGCAGTCTTTACAGCACAGAATCCACAAGCACGGGTGCATTTGTCACCGGCGATCATGAACGTTGCGGTGCCTTGCCCCCAACATTCCCAACGGTTTGGGCATTGCGCCTCTTCGCAAACGGTCACCAGTTTCAAGTCCGTGATCAACGACTTGGTCGACCAAAATGCCGGGTTGTTCGGCAGCCTCACTTTGATCCAGTCCGGTTTTTTATCCCGGTGCAAGGTCGGATCCATCTTCATTTTCGGCCCACAGCTACTCATTTCGGCGGGAGGCTAGTCCTGCTTGTGGCGACGGGAAAGAGGAAAGTGGATCGCATTGCGGACGCCTAAAAAACCGCAAGCCATGCGTTGCATCGAAGGTGAAATTTTCCTAATTTTAGGAAAATCATCGCTATGGGACTGGAAAAAATTACGCAAAAGCTGCAGGAGGCACTCCAATCGGCGCAAAGCATCGCCTCGAAGTCTGCCCACTCGGAACTCAATAGCCTGCATGTCTTGCTCGCACTGCTCCAGCAAGAGGGCGGAATTGCCACTCCGATCTTGCAAAAAGCCGGCGTCGACATCCCTCGCCTCAAGCTCTCCGTCGCAGCCGCCCTCGCCCGCGAACCCAGCGTCCAAGGAGCCTCCACCCAGCCTCAAATTAGCGTCGGACTCCGCTCCACTTTAGACTCCGCAGACACTGCCCGCGAAGCCCTCGGCGATGACTATCTCAGCGTCGAACATTTCTTGCTCGGTGCCCTGAAAGGCGACTCCCCTGCCGGAAAACTCCTCAAAGAATCCGGCCTCACTGAGAAAAAAGCCCGCGAAGCGATCCTCGGCGTCCGTGGCTCACAAAAAGTCACTGACGACTCTCCCGAAGGGAAATACCAAACCCTCGAAAAATACGGCACCGATCTCACCGCCCGCGCCCGCGACGGCAAAATCGACCCTGTCATCGGCCGCGATGATGAAATCCGCCGCGTGCTGCAAGTCCTCTCCCGCCGCACCAAGAACAACCCAGTGCTCATCGGCGAACCCGGTGTCGGCAAGACCGCCATCGTCGAGGGGCTCGCCCGCCGAATCGTCTCTGGCGATGTGCCGGACTCGATGAAAAATAAGCGCATCATCGCCATGGACTTGGGCGGCATGTTAGCCGGCGCGAAATACCGTGGCGAATTTGAAGAACGGCTCAAAGCCTTCCTCAAAGAAGTCACCGATTCCGAGGGGCAAATTATCCTCTTCATCGACGAACTCCACACCATCGTCGGAGCTGGAGCCAGCGAGGGCGCCGTGGATGCTTCTAACCTTCTCAAACCCCAACTCGCCCGTGGCGAACTCCGCACCATCGGCGCGACCACGCTGGATGAATACCGCAAGCACATCGAAAAGGACGCCGCGCTTGAGCGCCGATTCCAGCCTGTCATGGTCGGCGAACCTTCCGTGGAAGATAGCATCGCCATCCTCCGCGGCCTCAAGGAGCGCTACGAAGTGCATCATGGCGTCCGCATTCAAGACGGTGCCTTGGTCGCGGCGGCCACTCTCTCAGACCGCTATATTTCCGGCAGATTTCTTCCCGACAAGGCAGTGGATCTCATCGATGAAGCTGCCGCTCGCTTGAAAATCGAACTCGACTCGATGCCCACCGAGATCGACGTCCTGGAGCGCCAAATCCTCCAACTCGAGATGGAGAAAAAAGCCTTGGAAAAAGAAACCGATAAAGGCTCCGTCGTCCGACTCGAAAAGGTCAAGGAAGAGCAGGCGAATCTCCGCGAGAAATCCTCCGGCTTGATGGCCCAATGGCGGAATGAAAAAGCCATCATCGATCAAGTCCGCGCCGCTCAGGAAAAAATCGAAACCCTCAAAGGCGACACCGAACGCGCCCAACGCATCGGCGATCTCACCCGAGCTTCGCAAATCACCTACGGCGACCTTCCCGAAGCGCATCGCGAACTGGAAGCCGCGAAAGAACTCCTCACTTCACGCCAGAATCAAGGAGCATTGCTCAAAGAAGAAGTCACCGAAGAAGACATCGCCCGCATCGTTTCCTCTTGGACAGGCATCCCCGTGAATCGCCTGCAAGAAGGCGAAAAACAAAAACTCGTAAGCATGGAGAAACGCCTCGGCGAGCGAGTCGTCGGACAGAAAAAAGCCATCAAAGCCGTGGCCAATGCGGTGCGCCGCGCCCGTGCTGGATTCCAAGACGATAACCGCCCGATCTGCTCGTTCATCTTCCTCGGCCCCACCGGCGTGGGAAAAACCGAACTCTCCAAAGCCCTCGCCGAATTCCTCTTTGACGCAGAAAGTGCCATGATCCGCATCGACATGTCAGAATACATGGAGAAACACAGCGTCGCCCGACTCATCGGCGCTCCTCCCGGCTACGTCGGCTACGAAGAAGTCGTCCAACTCAGCGAGCAAGTAAGACGCAAGCCTTACTCGGTCGTGCTCTTTGACGAGATCGAAAAAGCCCA
>JANPAU010000075.1:0-12217 GCA_031430055.1 Akkermansiaceae bacterium
TGGCACGACCAAGGCTTATAGTTGGCTTGTGGGGTTCACTTAAGGAAATTCCGAATCAGCCGAAGGCCGGCTTCTTGGCTTTTTTCCGGGTGAAACTGACAGGCGAAGAGGTTCCCTCGCTCGACGGCGCCGGCGAATTTCTGGGTGCCGTGAGTCGTTTCTGCAACGACCGCAGTCGAATCTAGCGGCTTGGGAAAATACGAATGGATGTAGTAGAAATAGGGGTCTTCACCGAGGCCCTGCCAGACGCGGGTGTCGCCACGACTGGCCGTCGCAGAATTCCAACCCATGTGCGGGATCTTCAGGCCGGGCTCGTTTTGAAAGCGGCGCACGGTGCCGGGCAGAATTCCCAGCCCCGGTGTCTCGGGGGATTCTTCGCTGGACTCGAACAAGATTTGATAGCCGACACAGATGCCGAAGTAGGGTCGATCTTCTGAGATCCAATTTTTGAGAAAAGCAGCGAGTCCGCGCTTTTCGAGACGCTGCATCGTGTCGCCGAATTCCCCCTGGCCCGGCAACAATAGGTGGGTGCTTTCCCCCGCATCTTCAGGACGGGCGATGATGACCGGATCCTCGCCAAGCGAGCGCAAAGCATTGGCGACGCTGCGGAGATTACCGCCGCCGTAATCAATGATGCCGACTTTCACAGTGTTTGCTTGGTGCTGGGAATGCCGATGACTCTTGGATCACGCTCGCAAGCATCGCGAAGCGCGCGCGCGAGGCCTTTGAAAATCGCTTCTGCGATGTGGTGTCCGTCGCGACCGTAAAGCAGCTCGACGTGGATGTTCGCCCGGAGGTTAGACGCGACGGCTCGGCAGAACTCCTCGACGAGGGTGAATGGCATGTTAGGCGCCGAGGGCGTGCCGGCCGGGGCGCGGAATTCAAGGTGCGGGCGATTGCTGAGGTCCACGACCACGCGGGCGAGAGTCTCATCCATCGGTAGATAACAACACCCGTAGCGGCGAATGCCTTCCTTGGTGCCCAACGCCTCGCGGAGACACTCACCGATCACGATGCCGGTGTCTTCGATGGTGTGATGGAAGTCCACGTCGATGTCGCCGACGGTCTTTACGTTCAGATCAAACAACCCGTGTTTTGAAAACAGCGTGAGCATGTGATCAAAAAACGGGACGCCAGTATCGATGTTGGAAACTCCTGAGCCATCGAGATTGATCGACAGTTCGATGGAAGTCTCCGCGGTCTTTCGGCTGTGATGGGCGGTGCGAGGTGTGGACATTGAGTAAGGGTTAGGAAAAATCAATCGGGTTACTTGACGCCCTTGGCAGCGGCTTCGAGCGGAGCAAGATAGCGTGGTGCCACGCCTGCGGCTTTCGCACTGACAAGTGCGGTGGTGACGACGGTGACGGCATTCGCCCCACTGTGGATTGCCGTCCATGCTTCCCGATAGGATTTTCCGCTGTCCACTCCGAGGGTGGTTTTTGCGGCATTGAGCCGGATGAGTTCCGCTTGCCCGAATTTCACGGTGTCATCCAAAGAGGCCTTGTGAAATGGGCTGGTGGTGGGCCAACTTTGCTTGGCATTTTTTTCCGCTTTGTAAAACGCCTCGAGTTCAGCGTTTTCACTTTTGATCGCCTCTTCAGTGATTTTGCGATCTTCCAAGGGCATCCGCTGGACTCCCACGGTGCGCTCTTTGGTTCGCGCATCCAGAGTCGCGAGCGAATGTTTGGCCTCATCCACCTGAGTCTGAATCACCTGCTTCATCAACGTCAGCAGGGCTCCGTAAGACAAGGTGTTGCGGTAATCCCTATCAAAATCCACAAACACCCGCAGTGCGGGCAGGAATTGATTTGCTGCGATGAAGGTGCGGATCTTGGCTTCTTGGACGCGAGCATCGAGGTCGTAAGCATTTGCCTGGTAATCAGCAGGAGCGATGATCTGGCCATTGAGCTTGATGCCACCCGCGCTCACTTGTGCGGCCTCGGACTTGAGTGTTTCGAGGATCGTCTTGGCACTTTTGGACTTGTCGCTGGTCGGATAGGTTTTGAGAAATTTCTCAATCGTAGCGATGTCGCGCGAGTAATCATCTGCCGTGAGGAGGTCGGGTGTGGGCACGAGCTTGGCGATCGGCTCGAAGGCTTTGAGATCCGGCTTATCGCGGATGATTTTTGCGACATCTGATTTGAGGATCTTGCGCTCGTCCTTGATGCTTTTGGTGACCTGCACTTCGACGACGTATGCGTCACCCGTATCGCTGAGGATGGCACCCTCGAGACTTGTGCCATCTTTCAAATTGAAGGTGTCAGCGGAGGATGGAAGTGAGATTCCCAGTAGACAGAGTGCGGCAAGGGTAGGTTTATTTTTCATAACGTTTTGGTGACAAAAGGATCGGACGAGCGAGGTTTCACAATTCGGTGGGAGAGGGCAAGACCGCTTCTTTCAGGGCCCCGACCGTGGAGACGAGGCGAGGCTCGCTATTCCCAAGGATGACTTTGATTGAACCGGGAGGAACTTCGTCCTGTGGCTTCGCGGCCCGGCGCTGGATCATGCGCATGGGCAACTGCTCCGTGGCGAGTTTCAGCTCAGGGGGGAGGGATTCACCCGTGATCAGCAGCACCTTGTGATGGCGGGCAAGAGTGGCTTGCAAAAGGTCGGTATGAAGGATCGGTCGCTCGACCGAATAGATGGGAAGGGGTGTCGCCAACTTACTAAAATGGGTCACCAGCGGCCGCTCCCGCTCAGCGAGCCTGGATTCCGCGAAGGAAATGAGGCCGGCGGTGGAATCGTCGAACAACATCACGAGGTCTGTGACGGGTAAATTGATGATTCTAGCGTCGTCGGGGCATTCCTTGAGAAATTCGGCATCAGTGAAGAGTTCCGCCGCAGTGGTGGCGAGATTTTCGGACCAATCGAGCCACTTGTCGTCCGAGGTGATTGCGGAAACATCCAGCGCGGCTTGCAGCGCGAGGCCGTAGAGGAAGGCTCGGCCTTCGCCGATGGAGGCTGGCGCATCTCTGGAAAACAAGCGTAGCTTGGGACCATCGGTGAAGGCCTGCCGTGCTCGGTCCAACAAGCTTACCGCCTTCTCGCGGAATTTCTCATCCCCAGTGACACCGAAGGCCGCCGCATAGGCTGACACCATCCGGAAGGTCGCTCCGGCGTGGGAGCTGTCGTCAGCAATACTCGGACCCAATCGGGTATTACGCACCTTGAGGAGAGTCTTCCGCACCATCTCGAAGCGGGGCGCAAAGGTCTCGATCGGTTGTGAAAGTGCTGCCGCAATCTCTGCTACGGACTTGTCGATGCTTAAGCTATTGCAGCGGAAAAACTCACGACGAGAATCGACTTCCGAGGGGAGATTGCCGAGGCCTTTCATCCCGGTAACCTCGATCCACCAAGCCGCATCATCGGGCGAAAGTTCCTTTTTAATATCTTCGATACTCCACAACCAAGAGGCGGAATCTGTCTCGTGTGCCAACCCGACGGCAAACAAGCCTTCAGAAGTTCCGAAGGATTTTTCCGCATACGAAATCAAGCCCAGCGCTTTTTCTAACGCTCTCTTGTCAGCTGTGGCGCGGTAAGCGTGGATCAACGAGATGGCCGTGCGACCTTGTGATGAACAGTCACGATAGAATCCCGGCAGCGCCCATGAATTTCCCCGCCGGGAGGAAAACACTCCTCCTTCGAGCGGGTCGAACATCGCGCTTGGCAGCAAATCGATCATCAGCTCACGGACGGTTTCCAAGCTGCGCGCCCGCGTCTCTGGGCTCAGCCCTGGATGAATGGCCGCCGTCGCAAGCAGGTCGATGGCGCCTGCAGGAAAAAGCCCACCCGCCTCGTCGAAGCTGCGGGAGTAGGGATCATAAAACGAAGCGAGTTGGCGGAGACTCCGGGAAACATCCTCTACCGGTTTTTCACTTGAAACGTTGGTGTTCTTTCGCACTCCGATTTTTAATCGGCGGTTGGTGTTGTCCAGACCGCTATTTTTCATGACGTAAGCAGAGTCATCCTTCCACATCCGGGAGACCATCGAGTGGGATTGGTTGAACAGCTCCGAGACGTTGGCGGGACTGGACTCGCTCACGGGGATCCAAGCGACGGGGTTTCCCTCGGCGGTCATCCAGATAAAAAGCGGTAACTGTAGCCCACGTTTGATTTCCGCACACAGATCGGCGGTTAGTAGGCCGATTTCCCGAGCTGCGTCGCCGTCAATGAGCACGGGGACGTATTGATCATTGATGGTAGCCACCCGCTCAGGGTCGCTGGCGAGCGCCGCTAACACGCTTTGGAAACCCGGGTGTTGCGGCATCGCCACGACTGCGAAAACCAAGCGGTTGGCTTGCGTGGCGCGCTCCATCGTCTCCTTGGTCCAAGGCTGCCAGTGAATGGGTGATTTTGCTTGGCTGCGGTAAACGGCCCCCGGTAAGGGGCCGAGCTGGTTTGATAGAAGTTCTGGAGCCACGAGCACGGGTGAGGGACCCGCTTCACTCGCCATTTCATCGCTCTTCTTGCGACAGGCTCCCGTTCCCACGACGAGGCCGCAAAGGAGGGTAGCGGCTGCTGTGGAACCAAAAGATTTTCGGAAGTTCATTTGAAAATTGGGGCGGTGCAGGAACGGGGGATCATCTCCCTCGACACCCGCATTCTGAAGAAAAGACTTCCGATGTGGCAAGCCGAAGCTACCGTCACCCAACAATTCCCTAGCACCGAGTGATCAGTATTGCCGTTTCCAGTCAAAAAGGAGGGGTGGGTAAAACCACCGTCTCGATCAACCTCGCCCACTCCTTTGCCCGCGCTGGAGTGAGAACCCTGCTGGTCGATGCCGATCCCCAAGGCTCAGTCGGCCTCTCATTAACCCGCCAATCTCGCTTACTTGCAGGATTTTACGATTACCTTGCCGATCCCGGAATTCCTCTTGAGCGCTTGATTGTGCCCACCCGGTTGGAGACTTTCTCGCTGGTGGCCAGCGGCCAAGCCAGTGATTACGAAGCTGGCGGCGCTGGGATGGGAACTCACTTGGCGCGAGTTCGGACGTTTTTGCGCAGCGTTTCCGCTTCCGGATTCGACCTCTGTTTGATCGATACCGCCGCAGGACTGTTCGGAGTGACTGGTGATGTCATCGCCTCCAGCGATGCGATCATGATCCCCCAACAAGCAGAGCCTTTGGGAATCCGCTCGGTGCCAAAACTTCTTGAAGGCCTCAACCGTCTACGAGTGATGAATCCCCGGCTGACGGTGCTCGGCGTGTGCCTAACAATGGTGCAGAACGATCTCGCAGAAAGCGTCGAAGCCGCCGCTTCTTTACGCCAGTTACTCCCTCCAGAAATGGTTTTCCAGACGCAGATTCCTCGCGATGGGTTGTTTGTTCGGGCCAGTGCCCGTGGCTTGCCCATCGGAGTGCTGGAAGACGGTGCAGGCGCGCAAGTGGTTTTCGATTCACTCAGGGCGGAAATTGAAGCGAAGTTCGAACCCAGCAATGGCTACCAAGCCACCCAAGCTTGATGGACCCGGTTTACCCATGGCTTGATCCCATCGAAGTCCGGCGCATGGCCGACCGGCTCATGAAGCCAAATCGTGAACCCAGCGTGACTGTGACCGATGCAGGATTCGATGACGGATTCGTCGGATACGGAACCGATTCGGTTTCCCCGCCGCCGCCGCCGCCTGCCGCCGCCCCGGCGATTCATACGACAGCAGCCAAAGTCTCCGCTCAACCTGAGAGTCTTTTCATTGCTCGCGGTCCTTTCCTAGACAGGATCACACGCTTTCGCGACTGGATGCACCAAGATTTCGCGGCGACGGGGATTTTCATTCTTGATCGCGAGGGTGCGGTGATTTTTGACGAGAGCCATCACGGACGTCTGCATTTCCTCGCTCGCAGCTTGGCGTTGGCCTCACGCCGCCCTGGAGCCTCGGCGGGGAATGTGCATGTGAAAATCGGCGCTGGCGCCACGCTTGAAGTGATTCCGGTAGAAACTGCCTATGGTTGTCTGGTGCTTGGTGCCGTGGTTCCAGAATCGCTGGCTCCGGCTTCGGTGAGCACCGTGATGGAAGCCCTCGCTCGGGTTGCTTCACCACCGCATGAGGATTTGAAATCTCAGGGCTTCTAACGGGGCCGTAGCCTTCAGTCCGCCCGCGATTGCTCCTTGGAAATGTAGCTGGCGACTCGCCCTGGCGCAGTGGGTCGCACGAGTCTGATCGAGGGACTGGATTCAATCTCCCAGAAACACAAACTCCTCCGCCACCCGGTTGAGCGAGCGGCGAGCGGTGGGCATCGCCTCGGAGAGTTCTCCGTAGAGCTGTCGCGAAATTGGTCCCGCCGATTGCCGTTCATCCGCCGCCCCGCGGAATGCTTGCTTGGCGAATGACTCGTAGAATTCCAAATCCGGTGAACCCCAAGTCTCGCAGCGGCGTTTAAGGAAATCCGGATAAAGCCCGCTCAGCACGAGGAACTGATTTCCCGCAGCGACTTGCAGGTGGAAGCGCATCCGGCCCTTGGCGTTAGAAATGATGGCGATGAAGTCCGAGGCATGGGTGAATCCGCCGACGATGTTTTGCAGGGGATCGGCAGGTGATGGACAAATGCGCTGGGTCATCACCCCAGCGACGTAGTGGGCAAGGTCGGCATTGCTGAGATCCGCATCAAGGAAGGCATGGCGGACGAGGACGTAGAAATAAAAGCGCGGCGAAACTTGGATCGCACTCGGCGAGTCTAGCAAGCCGCGGAAAATTTCCTTAAGATCCAGCATCTCACGCAGCGCATCCGGGTCGCTCCAGAGTTTTTCCAAATGAGGCCGCTGCTCGTCGGCTGCCAGCACTGAGGATAGGAAATCCAAGTCCGCACGGGTGAACCGATGCCGATTGGATGGAATGCGCTGCTCAAGCATCTAAAATGGGTTAACAAAATCCGTGCTAGAATGGCCAGAAAAATAGTTAATGCATCCGTAGGACTTTGCCGTAAATGACTGAAAACATAAGGATTTAGGTCGATTTTCAGCACGGCAGTTTGTTCTTGTATACTCAAATTGAGGCCCTTAAGGAGGGCGTGCCCCGAAGGGGACTTAAACACGATGAACATGACCCGGAACCTAAAATCCGTGGCCCTGGCAATCGCCGGCGTCATCCTTATTCCCAGTTGCGCGTCAATTGGGAATGCAAATACCAACCCTCAAACCACCTCGGCAGACTCTCACCTGCCCGTTAAATCGGTAGAACACGGCAAGGCGTCGTGGTACTCCATCAAAACCAACTACGGCACTCGCACTGCCAGTGGTCGGCGCCTCTGCAATGAAGCTGCCACTGCCGCTCACAAGACTCTCCCCATGGGCACCAAGGTGCGCGTGATCAATGAGTCGAACGGCAAGTCCGAAGTCATGACCATCACCGACCGTGGCCCCTACACCAAGGGACGCATCATCGATGTCACGGTCGGCGCAGCGAAGCGCCTCGGGTTCGTGCAAAACGGCATCGCTAAAGTGCGCGTGGAAGTGCTCGGAAAAATTAAACCAGGAGTTGAGTAATCTCTCTGCCCGTTTTTTAAACGCCCCGCTCGCCGATCTCCGGTGAGCGGGGCTTTTTTTAGAATGCTCAGCGTAAAAGGCGCTTCTCGACGTCCTTAATCACCCATTGAGACTGGAGCATCCATGGATGCAAGACCGCTGGAAACTCAAGATTTTCCGCCCTGTCCCAGATTGAACTGCGCGCAGGGACGATTACCAGGTCCAGCGGCGAGCGGTAAGAAGTGATATCGACTCCTTCGAGACGATCTTCACTCTTCGCGAGATCTGATAGGAATTGGCTGCCCGGTCGCATCTGCTCAACACCGAGTGTGGGGTAGAGCCAAGCCAGTTGAGTCCCGTGATGCGGACTGGAGACCGTGATGAGCTTTTCGCACCGCTTCGCGCCACCGAGGTGTTGCAGATACTCGCGGCTGACGATTCCACCCATGCTGAAGCCGACGACGCTGATCGGTTCGTCAGGTCCGAACTTTTTGTCGATATCTTGCTTAAGGCGGATGGCTAACTGATCCAAGCCGCCACGACCGTCGCGAGGGTTCATTTTCGGCACATAGCACTCGAAACCGCGTTTCTCGAGATGCTTCGTGAGGGTCTTAAGATTTCTCCCTTGTTCGAAGATCCCGTGCACCAGCACCACCCGATGCACCCGAGGCGCAGGTGGTGGCGGCGGCGGTGCGGTTGGACAGCAGGATTGACTGATGATGAGCATCGCAGCGGTGATGAAATGGGAGAGGTGTCGTTTCAGCATCAGCCGGGTGGCCATACGAGTTGGCGTCCGCCTAGCAGGTGGACGTGTAAATGCGGAACGGCTTCGCCACCATGCGGTCCGTTGTTAATCACTAGACGGTAACCACTTTCGGCGATGCCCTCGCTGCGGGCGACTTGCGCTGCCGTGAGTAATAGGTGACCGAGCAGCCCCTCGTCGTCAGTCATCGCTAAGCCAATTCTCGGGATCGCCTTGCGAGGAATCACGAGAATGTGCAGCGGCGCTTGGGGGGAAATGTCTCGAAACGCCACGCAGCGCTCATCCTCAAACACGAGGGTCGCAGGGATTTCCTTGTTACAGATTTTTTCGAAGAGCGTCTTCTCAGTCATGCGGCGAAAAGATGGCAGAGTGGGGGAGGCTTGCAAGAGGGGATATAGCGGCGAGCACCAGTCGCCGCTAGTCTGCCGCCATGGAACTTGCTGCAATCGTCTCCCCGCTTTGAGATTCAGGCGGGCGAAATATAGCGCTCGAACACCTTGAGCGTCTCCTTGCTGATGTGGTGCTCCATTCCCTCCGCATCGACTTGGGCCGTTTCTAGACTCACGCCAAGTTTCGTCAGCACGGCCACCATCACCTCGTGGCGGTGGCGGGCTTCCTGCGCGAGTTTCCTGCCGAGGTCCGTTAGGAAAATGGAGCGGTAAGGTTCGCTGGTGGCCAGCCCGTCGCGCTGGAGGCGGCGAATTGTCTGAATGACCGTGGCATGAGAAACTCCCAGCCGGCTTGCAAGGTCGACGACGCGCGCCTCCCCGGTTTGCTCGATGAGATCGCCGATGGCTTCCACGTAATCCTGAGCGGTTTCCGTGGCGTGCTGTTGCCGTGTGGCCTGGATCGCCTTGCTCTGTGTTTCCGCACTACGTCTGCTCGGGGCTTTGGAGGTCGAGGTTTTGGGCTTTGGAGGAAGGTCACTCTTGCTCATCAGGAGTGAATGCTCCTTCGGGACGAGTGGGAAATGCAAGCTCAGGATAGGCGAAATTAAAGAATTTTTAACTTTTAACGCTAATACAATAAAATGTAGGCGATGCTACAAATTGGCTTGCGTCGTGACAAAAGGTTGCTTGTATCTCTTCCGGCACCTTCGCGGGAATCACCTTTGTGAAAGTAGCAAAGCTGAGATTACCAAAACGCCTCAAAGTAGAAATTCACAACGTTTATCCAAATTGTAGCTAAAACTACAAAATAATGTAATTCCTAAAAGTTGCCGCTTGTCTTTCACAATAAACCAAACAATACATTCGATGAAACCACGAGCCATGATATCCGCCCTGCGCCTCCTACCTGTAGCCGCTACTCTCGCCACGCTTCATGCTGGCACCGAGTCCGCAGCGCCCAGCGGCGACAAATGGCAATACAACCTCTTCAATCCCACTCCCGATGATCTGATGCGTCCCATGAGCACCGACCGCCCGGACACCACGGAAAGCCCCATCACCGTGGATGCTGGACATCTCCAGATCGAGAGCACCCTCTTCGACTATGGTCGGAACGATGATGGCAGCTTCGAAGAAGAAGTTTTCACCTACGGAACAATGAACGTAAAGTTTGGCCTATTGAACAACATCGACCTGCAAATTGTCTTCGATTGCTACACCGAGGTGGAAAGCAAGGATAAGGCCACGGGCATCACGGATACCGTCGATGGCTTCAGCGACGTCCAAGTCCGCTTAAAGATTAATTCATGGGGCAATGATGGCGGGAAAACCGCTCTGGCCTTTTTCCCCTTCATCAAAATTCCGACTGGCACCGCCCTCAGCAACGACAAAGTGGAAGGCGGCCTGATCATGCCGTTTTCCTTGGAACTCAACGAGACCATGAGCCTCGGCCTGATGCCAGAAGTGGACTTTGTCCGCCAAGACATCGGCGATGGATACGACGCTGAATTCGTCCACACGGCTGTGCTCGGCTTCGACGTGATGAATAAAGTCGGTGGCTTCGTCGAATACGTCGGCGTCGCCGGGAGCGATTCCGGTTTCGACTATCAGGCATCAGCAGTGGTCGGCGTCACTTACGGCTACTCAGACAATATCCAGTTCGACACAGGCATGCGTTTCGGCCTCAACAAAGCTGCGGAAGACCTCGGGTTGTTCGTCGGACTCAGTACCCGCTTCTAATTCTAAATCGACAAATACAATCATCATGAAATCTCCATCCATCTATCAAACTCGCCGCGCCGCCATCACGCTACTCGGCACTCTCTCGATTGCCGCCTTCGCCCTTCCGCTCCAAGCTACGCCCAAGAAGTATCCTTACACGATCACCACTACCACCGGCATGGTCAATGACATCGTCCAGAACGTTGCGGGTGAAAAAGCAAAAGCCACCGCCGTGATGGGTGCTGGAGTTGATCCCCACCTCTACAAGCCCACGCGCGATGACGTTTCCGCGTTGATGCGCGCGGATGCCGTTTTCTACTCAGGACTTATGCTAGAAGGAAAAATGGCGGACACCCTGATTAAGATCGGGCGCACCAAGCCAGTCTTCGCCGTCACCGCGCTCATCGAAGAGGAGTTCCTGCTAGAGCCAGAGGAAATGCAAGGTCACGCCGATCCACACGTTTGGATGGACCCCAGCGCTTGGGCCAAGGCGGTTGCAGCAGTCGGTAAATCACTGGGAGAGTTCGATCCTGTGAACGCCTCTTTCTATAAAACCAATACCGCCGACTATGCCGCAAAATGTGAAGAACTCCACGCCTACGGCAAAAAAGTTCTCGCCACCGTCCCTGAGAATTCACGGGTTCTGATTTCCTCTCACGATGCGTTCAACTACTTCGGTCGTGCATTCGGCCTTAAAGTCATGGGCGTGCAAGGCATCAGCACAGAATCGGAAGCTGGACTCCAACACATCAACGAGATGGTCGATTTTATTGTGAAAAATGAGGTGAAAGCCGTCTTCGTCGAGAGCAGCGTCTCGCCGAAGAATATCGAGGCTCTCGTCGGCGGAGTCAAAGCACGCGGCAAGGATCTCAAAATCGGCGGCGAACTCTATTCTGACGCCATGGGAGAAGCTGGCACTTACGAAGGCACTTACCTCGGCATGCTCGATCATAACATCACCCTTGTCGCCCGTGCACTCGGCGGCGAAGCTCTCGCAACAGGCCATGGCGGAAAACTCACTCATGTCAAATAATCTTCAAATCCCCGCCCGCACTCGCGGGGCGGATCACTCGCCGCTGGCACCACTTTCCATCCACGATCTAACGGTCGCCTACCATCGTAAGCCGGTGCTCTGGGATGTGGACCTAGAAGTGCCAGCCGGTAAACTCATAGGCATCGTCGGCCCGAATGGCGCGGGAAAAAGCACCCTCATCAAGGCGGTGCTCGACCTACTCCCCAGAGCCTCCGGGCGAGTGACGATTTTTGGTAAATCTTACAAGGAAAGCCGGTCCCGCGTCGGCTACGTGCCACAGCGAGAGAGCGTGGATTGGGATTTTCCCGTTAGTGCGCTGGATGTGGTGGCCATGGGTCGTTACCGAAAAATCGGTTGGTTCCGCCCGGTCACCCGCAGTCACAAGGATGCTGCCATGGAAGCACTCGACCGCGTCGGCATTGCCAATCTCGCCCACCGCCAAATCAGCCAACTCTCCGGTGGCCAGCAACAACGCGCCTTCCTCGCAAGAGCGCTCGTGCAAGACGCGGATCTCTACCTGATGGACGAACCGTTCGCCGCCGTGGATGCCGCGACGGAGACCGCCATCGTCGGATTGCTGCAAGACCTCCGCTCACGAGGGAAGACTTGCCTCGTCGTGCATCACGATTTGCAAACGGTGCGCGAGTATTTCGACGAGGTCATCTTGATGAATATGCGCGTCGTCGCCCATGGCCCCACGGAGACCACCTTCACCGAGGAAAATCTGCGGAAAACCTACGGTGGAAAACTCACTCTGCTCGGCGAAGCCGCCCAAGCCGTTGTCGCAAGGCGCTAAATTTTTCGCACGACATGCCATCCACAAGAACACTTCTGCTTGCTTGTACTTTCTGGC
>JANPAU010000076.1:0-15829 GCA_031430055.1 Akkermansiaceae bacterium
GCGAGTACATCGCGGACTTCGCGGCGGTCGTAGAAACTCTGCGCGCCGACCATCCGGTAGGGCATTTTGCGCTCCCGGAAGGCGAGCTCAAGCTTGCGGCTTTGGCCATTGGTGCGGAAGAGGATGGCGAAATCCTCCCACTCGCGGCCGACGGCGCCTTTTTCCGCGATGATTTCCTCGGCGATGAATTCCGCTTCTTCGTCGTCGCCGGGCATTGCGACGATACGCACCGGATCACCAGCCGCGCGGGTGGAGCGGAGGATCTTCTCGCGGCGGCCGATGTTGTGTTTGATCAGGCTGTTCGCGGTGTGGAGGACGGCGTGGGTGGAGCGGTAGTTTTCCTCTAACCGGATGATCTTCGGGTTGGGGAAAAATTTCTCGAACTGGAGGATGTTAGCGACCTCGGCACCGCGCCAGCCGTAGATCGACTGGTCGTCATCGCCGACGACGCAGACATGATAGTTCGGCGGGCCAACGAGCTGTTGGAGCAGGCGCATCTGGAGTGCGTTGGTGTCTTGGAACTCGTCCACGGTGACGCGGGTGAAGCGCTGGCGGAAGACCTCGCGGACGTCGGCGTGGTTGCTGAGAATTTGCTCGCCCATGAGCAGCAGGTCGTCGAAGTCCACGGCATTCTGGGCGCGCAGTTCGTTTTGATAGGCGACGCCGAGCATGGCGAAATATTCGTCCTCCAAGTCTTGGGGATCGATGCCCTTGTTCTTGCCCTTGGAAATGGCGGTGAGCACGTCGTCCGGCTTTACCTTTTCCGAAGAGCCGCCTTTGCGGACGAGCAGTTGTTTCATCAGGCCGACTTGGTCAGAGTGCGAGCAGATTGAGAAATTTTTCTTATACCCGAGCTTGTCGATGCCGTCGCGGAGGATGCGGACGCAGAGCGAGTGGAAGGTGCAGACGGTCATGGCTTTAGCGGCCTTTTTCGAGACCATGCCGCTGATGCGCTCGCGCATTTCGCTGGCGGCCTTGTTGGTGAAGGTCACGGCGAGGATCTCGGACGGATCGATCCGCTTTTCCAGCATGTGGGCGATGCGGCAGGTGACCGTGCGGGTCTTGCCCGTGCCCGCGCCGGCGAGCAACATCACCGGGCCATCGAGAGCACCCACAGCTTCGCGCTGGGCTTGGTTGAGAGAGTCGAAAGAGAACGAAGAAGCCATCGGCGGGCGGAGTCAAGCGGGGCCGGGCAGAGGTGGCGAGTGTGGAGTTGGGAATCTTCATGGCCGACGCGGTAGGCTTCTATCTTCGCGGGCATCCGGGCTTGCCCTGCGGAATTTCCCCTTCATGCTTCGCCGCCTTGTGAGTTCCATTCCGGTTGAGCCATCTTTGGAAGCCTTCGCTGAGCTGGCGAAGCGGGGCAATGTCGTGCCCGTTTACACCCAGCTTGCCGCCGACTTTGAGACCCCTTTATCCGCTTATTTAAAGCTGCGGGATAATCGGCATTCGTTTCTTTTGGAAAGTGCTGAGAGCACGGAAAAGGGCGGACGCTGGTCGATCGTTGGCAGTGGTCCACGTCTGGTTTTCGAGGCTCGGGGTAAGGAAATTACCATCCGCGAGGGCTCAAAAATTCGGACATTTTCCGCCGAGGACGATGTGCTGGCGGCTCTCGAGCGGGAAATGGCACCTTACAAGCCGGTGACTCACGGGGCACTGCCGCAGTTTTCGGGAGGGATGGTGGGTTATCTTTCCTACGATGCGGTCCGGCAGTTCGAGCCAACGCTTGGCCCGCCGCCGCCGGATGTGCTGGGGATCCCAGATGCGATGTTTTTGTTGGCGGATACTTTGCTTGTTTTCGATCATCGACTGCGGCGGCTGCAGGTAATCGCGAATGCGTTCATCGACGAGCATTCCACTCCGGCAGACGCTTATGCGGCCGCTCGTGGGCGAGTCGCGGCGATGGTAGAAATCCTCAACCGACCGTTGCATGTGCCGGCTCTCAATGGGCTGGTGCAAGTGGAACCTGTGGAAGCACGCAGCAATACCACGCAGGCGGAATATGAAGCGATGGTCCGCGAGGGTAAGGAATTTATCGCGGCGGGGGATATCTTCCAATTCGTGCCGAGTCAGCGCTTTGAGACTGACTTTGATCGTCCTGCGGTGGATCTCTATCGGGCACTGCGCTTGGTGAATCCTTCGCCGTATATGTTTATTCTGGAGCTGGGAGATTTTGCCTTGGTGGGAAGCTCGCCGGAAGTGCATGTGCGCTCGATCGAGGGGCGCATCGATATTCGCCCGATCGCGGGAACCCGTTGGAGAGGGAAGACGGTGGAGGAGGATGATGCGCTTGCCGCCGACCTTCTGGCGGATCCCAAAGAGTGTGCGGAGCATTTGATGTTAGTGGATCTTGCCCGCAACGATGTCGGTCGTATCGCCAAGCACGGCAAAGTCAGTGTGGACGATTTCATGATCGTTGAGCGCTACAGTCATGTCATGCACATCGTCTCGAATGTCTCGGGGGAACTTGATCCATCACACAGCGCCTACGACGTGTTGCGTGCGACTTTTCCGGCAGGAACCGTCAGCGGTGCGCCTAAAATCCGTGCGATGCAGATCATCAACTCTCTTGAAAAAAACAAACGTTGTGCGTATGCCGGAGCGGTCGGCTACTTCGGCTTCGATGGTTCGCACGACTCCTGCATCACCTTGCGTACTTGCCTATTGAAAGACGGCAAAGTCTATGTGCAAGCTGGTGCTGGCGTGGTCGCGGACTCGAACCCGACCTCCGAATACGAGGAAACTGTCAACAAGGCGAAGGGTATGCTTCGCGCCATCGCCCTCGCCAAGACGATGGGAGTCTGAAAACTAACATTATTCTCCGATGCTCCTCATTCTCGATAACTACGATTCCTTCACCTACAACCTCGTCCAATACTTCGGCGAGCTTGGCGCGGAGATGAAAATCTTCCGCAATGACGCACTCACCGTGGCAGATGTGAAGGCGCTCAAGCCCGAGCGCATCTGTATTTCACCCGGCCCTTGCACACCCACGGAAGCGGGGATTTCCTGCGAACTCATTCAGAAAATGGGTGCGACGACGCCGATCCTCGGCGTGTGCCTCGGCCACCAATCCATCGGCCAGGTTTACGGCGGTGACGTCGTCCGCGCGGACCGCTTGATGCATGGCAAGACCTCGCCGATTCATCATTCTAGCAAGAGCGTCTTCGGTGGGATGCCAAGTCCCTTCGAGGCGACTCGTTATCATTCACTGATCGTGAAACGTGAGACTTTGCCGGATTGTTTGGAAATCACGGCTTGGACGGAAGAGGGCGAAATCATGGGCCTTCAGCATAAGAAGTATCCCGTCCACGGAGTGCAATTCCATCCTGAGTCGATTCTAACACAGGACGGGAAGAGGCTGCTGGAGAATTTCTTAAAGCTCTAGAGTCGGTCTGCGGCAGTAATATCCAAGGTCCTGCCGTGGCTGTTCGCTTTAAAAGGTTGAAAAGTCTTGCCATCCCGGAAAATCCGGCTATTCCCTCGCCCCGCACGCCATTTCTGGCGCGTGGGGAGTCGATTGAATGGCTCCACCCTTTTCCGGTCTTCATCGATGAGAGATTGTTTGAGGTTACTCCAACCGCTCATCGACACCGCCTGCCGCCATTTTCTGGATTGGGCAGGCAAATTACCAACATGACCCCGACTGAATTCGAGGCGTTGCCACTGGCTGCGCCCCTTCAACGCGTTTTGCGCGAACTGAACTACACCACTCCCTCGCCTGTCCAAGCACAGGCGATTCCACTGCTGCTTGAGGGCCGCGATCTTTTAGGTTGCGCCCAGACCGGCACCGGGAAAACCGCGAGTTTCGCTTTGCCGATTCTTCATGCGATTAGTGAACGACCGAAGCAAATCAAGCCGCGCCAGTGCCGGACGCTCGTCTTAGCACCAACCCGTGAACTCGCCGGTCAAGTGGGAAAAAGCTTCACCACTTACGGCGCGCACATCCGCTTCAAACAAACGCTCATCTATGGTGGCGTCGGCCAAAATCCACAGGTTTCCGCCATGCGCGGCGGCGTGGATGTGTTGGTGGCGACTCCTGGACGCCTGCTCGACTTGATCGAGCAACGTGCCGTGGATCTCTCCGGCGTGGAATTTTTCGTGCTCGATGAAGTGGACCGGATGCTCGACATGGGCTTCGCCCGCGACGTGAAGCGCATCGTTTCGTTGCTTCCTTCAAATCGGCAATCTTTGTTCTTCTCGGCAACTTTGGCTCCCAACATCGTCGATCTGGCGCAGACGATTTTACGCAATCCTGCCCGTGTCAGCATTGATCCCGGGACGACGACTGCCGAGCGCATCGAGCATCAAGTGTGCTTTGTCGATCGCGAAAACAAGCGCCCGCTCTTGGAGGAACTCCTTCGTGGTCAAGCAGCAGCGACGACAGGTAAACTCACCATCGTCTTCAGCCGGACCAAGCACGGCGCGAACAAGCTGGCGAAAAGCCTCTGCGCTGCCGGCTTCCCCGCAGATGCCATCCATGGCAACAAATCCCAGGCGCAACGAGAAAAAGCCCTCGAAAAATTCAAGAAAGGCCTCACGCCGGTTCTCGTCGCCACCGACGTGGCCGCCCGTGGCGTGGATGTGAAAGACGTGGGTCTCGTGGTGAACTTCGACCTGCCTAACGAACCGGAAGCTTACGTGCATCGCATCGGTCGGACTGGCCGCGCGGGTGCCGAAGGACGCGCCGTTTCGTTCTGCGCGGAAGATGAGCGCGAATTCCTCCGGGAAATCGAAAAAGTCATCAAAATGGCGGTGCCCCGCTGGGACGACCATGCCTGGCATGATGAAGGTCTAGCAGACCGCCATCTCCGGATGAGAACCGGCGGCGGCATGGTCCAAGGCGGCGGAAATCGCGGCGGGGGTCGCCAAGGCGGCGGTGGAAACCGTGGCGGCGGCGGTGGCGGAAATCGCAACGGCGGCGGTGGGCTGGATTACAGCAACGCTACCCGTGGCAATAATCGTCGTCGTCCGGCTTCGCGGTGATCCAATGTATAGTAGCGTGTTACTTGTCCCGGCGAAGCTCTGCGAAAACGGATGACCGTCGCTGGCTTTCGTGGGATTCCGATAGTCCGGGCGGAGCCAGCGGATGAGGCCGCGCTTTTCCTCGGCGGTGAGCGGCTCGCCGCTGCGGAGCTTTTCGAGCACGTTGTAAAATACAGGTGAGCGTGAGGCCGGGATGTTGCTCCTGCTGACGCTTGCGGTGCGCATCGAGTCGCTCGCCGAGTGCGCGGATGCGCTGCTTGAGCGGGGGATTGAATGTTCAAAGTAATTGAAGCCGCAGCCCGGCGCCCACCGCGACGATTACCACATCCACCGGGATCGGAACACCTTAGCTGAGGATGAAATTGTCGCAGGTCGCGTCAAAAATCCCGATCCGCTGATCGTCGTTGTAAAATGACGAATCCGATACGCCTCGGAGTGCCGATCACTGCCTTTCCCTCCCACAGAGAAGGACTCGCGTTCAGCCCGCTTTTTTCAGCCCAGTGGATGAACGCGGCTCGCTGGATGATTGCAAGGGAGGAGTGGAATCCAGATCTCACAACTGCCCCAGCCCCTTCAGCGACCAGTTACCGCGAGTCCTTTGCGGGGTTTTGCCCGCACCCGTGCTCAAGCTCATGCCCGCTGGACGGTTTCAGGCTACGAATATCCTGCTTTACGGTTACGATCTCGATGCTCCCGGAAAAGCGTCACATCTTTAAAAAAGCACCGCATCCATTTGGACGTCGTGCGGCTCCTGGAAGGTGTCGGCGACAATTTGGAAGGGGAAACAAATGCCGATTTTAAGCGCATCGGGGCGGGCTTGGGCGAGCAGGCGGTCGTAGAATCCACGACCGCGACCGAGGCGGTGGCCGGTGGGGTCGAAGGCGATACCGGGGCAGATGAAGGCCTCGATTTCGCTCAGCGGGACCTCGGGTGAGTGATGGGCTGGCTCGTGGATGCCAAGAGTTCCAGGGATCAAATCGTCGCCGGGGTGGAAGGTGAGGTGGTGACCTTGGATTCTCGGATAGACCCATTTTACGAGGGGGTAATGATGGAGAATTTGAGAAAAGTCGACCTCACCGGGAAGGGGTGAGTAAATGGCGATGGTCTGGACGGTGGGGTGGGCGGCTAGCCATTTTACCAAGGCGGTGCAGGCCGGTTCAGAGTCATGGGTAGAATCGCGGAGTGCCTGCCGCAGGGTTTTGCGGAGTTGGGATTTCGAGGGGGTTGATTCGGGAATTGCCACTTGCCAAGGATCGGACTTCTTCCATCCTTACGCCAGATGATGTGTTTTTGGCAAGTCGCGGTAATATTTGGCCTTTCAAGTTTGTTCCTTCAAGGGGAAGAGCCGGCCCGGAAATTTGCATGGGATCCGCCGAAGGTGGTGGCAAGCGTGTTTACCCAAGACTTGGAAATGCTGGACTCCGAGCGAGACGAGTATTCGACAAATTTAGCCACCTATGCTTCGAATGCGGTGGTGGCGGCGAAAGCATCGGGGCACTCGCTGGCTGAAGCACGGAAGGTTCTTGGGCTGGCGCTGCAACTATCACCTCGCAACAAACGGGCGGTGGTGGTGAGTTTCCAATTCGGAAAAGGGCTTCTACCAGAAATGATTGAAACCCACTACAGCCCTCCAGTCCTAGCGAGGTTGCTGCTTACGCGTGGGCAGCTGCTGGAAAAACAAGGAGGTGAGGAGAACAAACGGCTCGCTCGTTATTTCATCCAGCTCGTTGCGGAGATCGATCCAACCAACGAGGACGCGGTGTATGCCAGCGAGGTGCAGCGCTTGGATCACGGGGCGCTGGATTGGGGCTTGCTCACTGATCCTGCGGCGAAGAAACCTTGACGCAGAAGTGAAGTGATGGGTGCTGAAATCGAACGTAAATTCCGGGTGCTGAGTGATGCTTGGCGCGACGGTTCGCCCGGGGTTAGAATCGCCCAAGGCTATCTCTCGCAGGACCCGGAGCGCACCGTGCGCGTGCGAGTCGCTGGCGAGACAGGCTGGTTGACGATCAAGGGCCGCAGCCGGGGAATCGCGCGGGCGGAATTTGAATATGAAGTTCCCTTGGCCGATGCGCAGGAATTGCTCGCTCTCTGCTTGTCATCCGTGATCGATAAAACGAGGCACTTGGTCCCACATGGCTCTCATGTCTGGGAGGTCGATGTATTTCATGGCGACAACGCCGGCCTGATCATCGCGGAGGTGGAGCTGGAAGATGAATCCATTTCCCCCGAGATCCCCTCATGGGCCGGAGAGGAAGTGTCGGCGGATCCCCGCTATTTTAACTCCTGTTTGGCGTCATTTCCCTATGCGAAATGGCCGGATTTCCCGGGACATCCAAGCGATGATGAATGATTCTCCAATCTCCCGCTTGCCAGAGCCGCGCATCCACTTAACCTGCGTGAAGAATCTCACATGAAAATCTGGCTCGACGGTAAATTGGTGGACGAATCTGAAGCGAAGGTGTCGGTCTTTGACCACGGCCTTCTTTACGGGGACGGTGTGTTTGAAGGCATTCGTTTTTACAATGGACGAATTTTCCGGTTAGAGGAACACATCCGCCGCTTGTTCGACTCGGCCAAGGCGATCATTCTTAATCTGCCGTGGACGCAGGAGGAGGTTTGTAAATTCACCTGTGAGACTGTCGCCGCGAATGGATTGACGGACGGCTACATCCGCTTGGTCATCACTCGTGGTGCGGGTGAGCTGGGATTGAACCCGTATCTGTGCCCGGTGCCCTCGATGTTTATCATCGCCTCGACGATCAAGCTCTACCCGGATGAGACTTACAAAAACGGTCTCGCCATCATCACCTGTGCGACCCGCCGCCCGGCTCCGGGTGCGCTGATGCCGCAGGTAAAATCGCTGAACTACCTGAATAACATCATGGCCAAGGTGGAAGCCATCCAGGCGAATGCCCTGGAAGCCGTGATGCTCAACGAGCAGGGCTACGTGGCAGAATGCACGGGCGACAATTTATTTCTCCTGAAAAACGGTACCTTGTTGACGCCTTTGATCTGCGACGGCGCGCTCGACGGGATCACCCGCTCGGTGATCATCGAGATCGCAGAAAAACTCGGAGTGCCTTTCAAGGAATGCTCGCTCACGCGTTACGACATTTTTACGGCGGACGAGTGTTTTCTAACTGGAACTGCGGCAGAGGTCATCCCGGTGGTGGCGTTGGACTGTCGGGTTATCGGAACGGGCAAGCCCGGTCCATTTACCGCTCGCTTCCTCGCTGCGTTCCACGAACTTGCCATGAGCACTGGCACTCCGTTTGCTTGATTTAACCCACCCCGGAAACCATGACCTGCGATTTTTGTGAACAAAAGGCTACCGTTTTTCTAACGCAACTCGTCGAGGGGCAGATGAAAAAAGTGTGCCTTTGTGACAATTGCGCCAAGGAGCGGGGAGTGACGGATCCGACTGGATTTTCCTTAGCAGATCTCTTGCTAGGTGGCTTACCAGGTGGTCCGGGGACGGTGCCCACCAACGCCTCGACAGGCACTCCGGGTAATGGCAAAAAATGTGTGACCTGCGGATTTACGCTGGATGATCTGAAGCGGGTGCGCCGCTTCGGTTGCAGTGACTGTTATGCGACTTTCAGCGAGGAAGTGGCGCAAATGGTCCGGGGCATGCACAAAGGCACTTCCCACATCGGGAAAGTCCCGGAGGGGCTGATGGCCGTGCAATTTCGCAACCAACGGATCGAAGAACTCCGCTCGCGTCTCGAACAAGCGATCACTTCGGAAAGCTACGAAGAAGCCGCCGGCATCCGCGACGAAATTCGCAACCTCGACGAGGTGAAATTGTAAAATTTGAAACTAACATGATGCGCTTTACCACCCTCATTAAACACCCTGCCGACTGGATGACCGGCGGACAAGGGGAGCATGGGGCCGTGCTTACCTCGCGGATCCGTCTCGCGCGGAATCTCCGGCGCCATCCCTTCCCGGGATGGGCAAAGCGCGATCAACGCGCTGCCGCCCTCGAGCTCATGCGCCCAGCAGTGGATGCCT
This sequence comes from Akkermansiaceae bacterium, assembly GCA_031430055.1. Taxonomy (GTDB): domain Bacteria; phylum Verrucomicrobiota; class Verrucomicrobiia; order Verrucomicrobiales; family Akkermansiaceae; genus Luteolibacter. Next base: position 9,004 of record JANPAU010000076.1, read on the forward strand.
TGCCCGCAATGAAGGGCGCTTTTTCCCATGAACTCGGCGATCTAACCTCTGTGCAAAAGCAGGTGCTCGTTGAGCGTCACCTGATTTCCCGTGAACACGCCGCTCGTGGCGATGGCTCGGCGGCAGTCATCGAGCGCCGCCAGTCGCTTAGCTTGATGCTGAACGAAGAAGACCACCTGCGAATGCAAGCCATCCGCCCCGGCTTGCAACTGACCGCCGCTTTTAACGCGCTCTCGGAAATCGACACCGCGCTCGAAGAATCGCTGGAATTTGCCTTCGATCCCACACTCGGCTATCTAACGACTTGCCCGACTAACCTTGGCACGGGATTGCGAGCCTCAGCGATGTTGCATCTGCCCGGTCTCGTCCTCAGCGACCAAATCGGCCAAGTTCTCCAAGCCGTTAATAAAATCGGCCTCGCCGTCCGCGGATTATACGGAGAGGGCACAGAATCACTCGGGAACCTTTATCAAATTTCCAACCAATCCACACTCGGCGAGAGTGAAGAAACCATCATCCGGCGCTTGGAACGGGTGATTTCCCAAGTTTCCAATCACGAACAAAATGCCCGTGAGAAGCTGCTAGAGGACGATCCTGAGATGGTTTCTGACAAAATTGGTCGTGCCTACGGCGTCCTGCGCTACGCCCACATCATCGATTCCAAGGAGGCTCTCAATCATCTCTCGCTCCTGCGCTTGGGCGGCACCCTCGGGTTTTTCTCACCCGCCACCGTCATGCTTTGTGACTCGTTGCTGATGGATATCCAGCCTGCCCACCTCCAGCTCCACTCAGGCCGCAAGCTTTCTCCTGAAGAAAGAGACGCGATTCGTGCAGAAATCGTACGCTCCCGTTTGCATTCACTCGAATCCCCTGATAATCGTATCCCATCGAAAGACGGAAAACATCCTACTGACACCACTCACCCCGGCGACGCATGAACAACTTCACCCCACGCGCTCAACAAGTCCTCGCTCTTGCTCGTAAAGAAGCAGATCGATTCAATCATTCCTACGTCGGCACCGAGCACTTGTTGCTCGGTCTGATCAAGCTCGGCCAAGGCGTCGCAGTCAATGTCCTCGAACGGATGGGCCTCGAGCTCGAGGCCGTGCGCATGGAAGTGGAAAAGGAAGTCGGCTCCGGCCCACCTCAGAAATCCGCAGGAAATATTCCCTACACTCCACGAGTCAAAAAAGTGCTCGCCCTGGCCAACAAGGAAGCCAAGGCACTCAATCATTCCTATGTCGGAACCGAACACCTCTTGTTAGGTTTGCTCCGCGAAGGAGAAGGCGTCGCGGCCCGCGTTCTCAAGCGCTTGGATGTGGATATCCAACGCACTCGCAATGAGATTCTCGCAGAAATCGATCCTAACTTCTCGCCCGACGACGACGATCATGACGACGACGACGATGTCGAAGACGGCGAAGGTCCTTTCGAGGATGAGAGCCAAGCCCAAACCGCCAATGCGGGTGGCGAAGCGAAATCAAAAACACCCGCGCTCAAGGCATTCGGCCGGGATCTTACCAAGGTCGCTCGCGATGGTGGGCTCGATCCGGTGATCGGCCGCGAAAGCGAGATCGAGCGGGTCATTCAAATCCTTTGCCGCCGGACGAAAAACAATCCCGTCCTCATCGGTGAAGCGGGTGTCGGCAAGACTGCTATCGTGGAAGGTCTCGCCCAAGAAATCGCCACTGGCAATGTGCCGGAAATTCTCCGCGACAAGAAAGTCATCACGCTCGATCTCGCTCTAATGGTCGCCGGCACAAAATACCGTGGCCAATTCGAAGAGCGCATCAAGGCGGTCATGGACGAGATTCGCAAAGTGAAGAACGTCATTTTGTTCATCGATGAACTCCACACGATCGTCGGCGCAGGATCGGCAGAAGGCGCGATGGATGCTTCTAACATTATCAAGCCCGCCCTCAGTCGGGCGGAGTTGCAATGCGTCGGTGCCACCACCCTCAACGAATATCGCAAATACATCGAGAAGGACTCCGCGCTTGAACGTCGTTTCCAACAGGTGAAGGTCGAAGAACCGTCGGTCGATGACGCGATCAAAATTCTACAAGGTCTTCAGGAGAAATATGAATCACACCACAAGGCCAAGTTCACTCCTGAAGCCATCGAGGCCGCAGTAAAACTTACGTCGCGTTATCTGACCGCTAGGTTTCTCCCGGACAAAGCCATCGACGTGCTCGACGAAGCAGGTGCCCGCGCCCGCATCGGGACGATGACTCGCCCACCTTCGATCAAGGAGTTAGAATCCGGTATCGTCCAAATCAACCGGGACAAAGTCGCTGCCATCGCCGAACAGAATTTCGAGAAAGCAGCATCCCTTCGCGATGATGAAAAGCACGCGAAGAAAGCCCTCGAAGAAACTCTTAAAAACTGGCGGGCCTCTTCCGAGGAAACGGTTGTCACCGTCACCGACGACGACATCATGGCGGTCGTTTCCAAATGGACAGGAGTCCCACTCCGCCGGATGGAGGAAAAGGAAACCGAAAAACTTCTTAAGATGGAAGACGAGCTCAAGGGCCGCGTCATCGGTCAGAACGAAGCGGTGATCGCGATTTCCAAAGCACTCCGCCGCTCCCGTGCCGACCTCAAAGACCCGCGCCGCCCAATCGGTTCGTTCCTGTTTCTCGGCCCTACCGGCGTTGGGAAAACCTATCTCGCTCGCAACCTAGCAGAATTCATGTTCGGCGATGCCGATTCGTTGATCCAGATCGACATGTCAGAATACATGGAGAAATTTACTGCCAGCCGTCTGATCGGTTCGCCTCCGGGCTACGTTGGTTATGAAGAAGGGGGACAACTCTCCGAGGCGGTGCGCCGTCGTCCTTACTCCGTTGTACTCTTCGATGAGGTCGAGAAGGCTCACCCGGATGTGATGAATCTCCTGCTGCAAATCTTGGAAGAAGGCACCATCACCGACTCGCTCGGCCGCAAGATCGACTTCCGCAATACGATCATCATCATGACGTCTAACGTCGGAGCTTCTACCATCAAGCGTCAGACTTCGCTTGGATTCGGAGCGATGACCGCAGACGATGCGGATCACGACGGGATGAAGGAAAAAATCATCGAAGAAGCGAAACGCTATTTCAAACCGGAATTCCTCAACCGTCTCGATAGTTTGGTAGTCTTCCACATGCTTGAAAAGGTCGATCTCAACCAGATCGTCGATCTCGAGGTCGGCAAACTCGTCAAGCGTCTCAAGGACAAATCCATCGCTCTCACGCTCACCGATGAAGCCCGCGATTTGCTCGCCGTCAAAGGCTTCGACCCTGCTTACGGTGCCCGGCCGATGCGTCGTGCCGTGGAGCGCTTCCTCGAAGACCCACTCGCCGAGTCACTGCTGCGCGGTGATGTGAAATCTGGCGATGCCGTCAATGTCGTGAAAAAAGCCGACAGCGACGAGCTCGACTTCCTTGCGACCCGCCCTGAACCCGAGCAGGAAGTCAGCGGCGCGGGCGTCTAAGCGAACATGCGGCATGAATATCCGGCAGGGAGCGGAAATCCGCCACTGCCGGATTTTTTCTTTACGATCCCAATGTTGAAATAATTTTTGCACTTTGTCGTATGTAAACGGCTCATTCTTAATTTACAACATCAAGACCTATGAACTGCCTTCGATCCTCGCTTGTTCTCATTTTAGCAAGTAGCAGTCTCATGGCTGGCGATATTTGGACGGATCTGTTTAAAGGAAAAGATCTCGAAGGCTGGGTGCAGCGCGGCGGGGTCGCGAAGTATACAATCGAGGATGGAGCCATCGTTGGAACCTCGACTCTCAATACGCCGAACTCCTTCCTCTGCACCAGTCGTGATTACGGCGACTTCATTCTTGAATATGAATTTAAAGTCGATCCTCGGCTGAACTCAGGAGTGCAAATCCGTAGCCAGAGCTTCTCGTCACCGACCGAACTGGTGTGGGAAGGTAAAAAAATCACGATCCCTGCCAACCGGGTGCATGGCTATCAGATAGAGATCGATCCTGATCCAAAGAAAGACCGCTGGTGTTCCGCCGGCATTTTTGATGAAGCTCGTCGCGCTTGGCTCTTCCCAGGCGCCCTCGGTGGCGAAGACAAGGCATTCGGCGATCAAGGCCGCAAGCTTTTCAAGCAAGGAGATTGGAATAAGGTTCGTGTCGAAGCCATCGGCGACTCGATCAAAACCACGCTCAACGGCACCCCCTGCGCATCCATCAAGGATTCAATGACCTCGGCTGGATTTATAGCACTGCAAGTTCACTCGATCGGTAAAGACCAAGCAACCGAGGGATCGCAAGTCCGTTGGCGGAATCTGCGCATCCAAGAAGTCACCGCTCCCGCTCAGAATACGCTCACTGCTGAGGAGTCGGCGGCGGGCTGGAAGTTGCTCTGGGATGGTAAAACCAGCGAAGGCTGGCGCAGCGCCAAGGGGCCAGACTTCCCCAAACAAGGCTGGAAAGTCGAGAATGGTGAGCTTGTGATCTATGAAACAGGTGGTGCGGAATCCGCCGCCGCAGGTGACATCATTACTAGGGAAAAATTCTCCGACTTCGAACTCAGTGTGGATTTCAAGATCACTCCAGGTGCTAACAGTGGGATCAAAATTTTCGTCGATCCCGAGATCAACAAAGGCGAAGGCTCCGCCATCGGACCTGAATTCCAAGTGCTCGACGACGATCACCACCCGGACGCCAAGCTTGGACGTGATGGAAATCGCTCCATCGGCTCGCTCTACGACATGATGGCCGCCCCGGCCACCAAGCGTGTCTATCCGCCTGGCTCATGGAACAACGCCCGGATTCTATCAGACGGCAAGCAGGTGACTTTCTGGTTGAACGGCGTGAAGACCGTCGACTTCGAGCGCGGTTCTGAAGACTGGAAGAAGATCGTGGCCGTTAGCAAATATACCAAGTGGAACGCCTTTGGCGAACTCCCCGAAGGTCACATCCTCCTCCAAGATCATGGCAACACCGTTGCCTATCGGAACGTCAAGATTCGCGACTTCGCGAAAAGATAAGTTGGTTAGCGGCGGTCATAGGCACGCTGCTACAGCTTTTGCTCTCAATCCCCGCGCCTTTTTCTACACTCCTCCACGCGCAGCAAGGGCGCTGAAGACCGGCTCTGGCACGTATCTTCGCACGGTTTCTTCCCAGCCGACTGGGCCGGTCAGGCTCTTGATCATGCTCGAGGAAAGCTCTGCGATGTCGCGTGGCGGCATCAGGAAAACCGTGGTGATGTCGGGTGCCATGTCGGCATTGATGTGGCGCATCACTCGCTCGTATTCATAGTCGCTGGGCGAGCGGATGCCCCGTAGAACGTATTTGGCATCCATCTTTTTCGCGTAGTCGACGAGGTATCGGTTGTCGAAATGGGCGATAACAAGCCGCTCGCAGGACGCCGTGGAGGCCCGTAACAAATCCAATCGTTCATCCACTGAAAACGAGTAACTTTTCGAAGGATTGCTACCGATCGCCACAATTAAACGGTCGAACATTTCCAGTCCCCGTTCGATCATCCAAAGGTGACCATTAGTAGGAGGATCAAAAGACCCGGCGTAAACCGCAGTGCGCATGGTGGCAGTCTAGTGAGAATTCCAAGTGACCGAAACCCTTTTTTCCACTGACGAAAAACAAATCCATCGGAAAATTCACGCGGATTTTGACTTCAGCCGAAGACAGGGGTAAAAACCGGCGGTCTAGCGCCTGTAGCTCAGTTGGATAGAGCACCCGCCTTCTAAGCGGGCGGTCATTGGTTCGAATCCAATCAGGCGCACCATTCATCCACCCGAGTTTCGCGACCGATCTCAGACTTATTTTTTCCGAAGATTCGGGATACCAATCACCGCAGTATCTGTAAAATAGCGCATTCGGGGGCGCAACATTTTCCCAAGCGCAACATCCCTGCTGCGCTCCAACTGGGCCAGCTCCGCAGTCGCTGCCGACTTCCTAATTCCTTTGTGCACCACTTTCACTTCACGCTCATCCGCAGCGTTCGTAACTTCGGCGAGTTTCTCCTGCCCCGCCTCTAGCAAAAGCACCCGATAATCCTTCAACACCTTCATCCTCCACAATCACGCTCTTAAATCGATCTTCCCAAAGCCGCCCGGTGCGCGAATGCACCCGGTTGTGCCACTGCGTGTAGCGTTGTAGCAGGCCTTTCATGAATTCCCCCAAGTCGTGCATGCGATAGGTGAATCGCTCGTAAATCCGCCCCACCACCGTCTCTGCAGCCAGCCCGTCCGCCACATCCATCAACATCCAGCCCCAGAAAACCATGAATACAAATCCCGATCACGACGAGCGATTGAAGCTGTCCGAAGTCATTTGCGCAACCGCGCTGGTCACGTTTGCCGCAGGAGCCATTGCGATCTCGTTCGCCTTTCTGGCAGCGCGATGCATCGTCATTGAGACAATCGACCACCTCAAACAGAAAGGAAACTAGCCATGTTCAAAGACCACGAGAACGGGATCTGGCACGCCGCATTCAATGTGTGCGCCAATTCCTTTTCCACCCATTCACCCAACAACAGCCCATCCATGAAAATCAAATCTGTCAGCATCACCCCCATGCTGCGGTCGATGCCCGATGGCATGTTCGATCCCATGCCCGCGGTCGTCGCCACCTTCGAGGACGGCTCCACCAAACGCCTGTTATCGTTCTTTCCCGACGAGGTTTCGTTCCAGCCGTCCGAGTTCACCGGGTTCACCGAAGAAGAAGCTCACAGCCTCTTCCAACGCAAGAGGCACCACCTCCCTCCGGTCATGAAGCAACCTCAATCAGCAAGGTAGCGCGGTTTTGATAAAACCGCATGTGGGTGAAATGAGAATGCGCAGACCAAG
>JANPAU010000077.1:0-4020 GCA_031430055.1 Akkermansiaceae bacterium
CGAGGATCACACAGACGCTCCAGCCATCGCTGAAACGAATGAGATCTTCGCGGAGTTCGCCATTCGCTCCGGCGAGACAGAACGCGGCCAGATCACCCTCGACCAAGGGCATGACGGCTTGGCACTCAGGATCTCCAAAGCGGCAGTTGTACTCGATCACTTGCGGCCCAGTCGGTGTCAGCATAAGACCGAAGTAGAGAAATCCGCGATAGGGCAAGTCTTCGCCACGGAGTCCTCTCACGGTTGGCCGGACGATTTCCCTCTCGATTTGCTCTAGCAATTCCGGCGAAACAAGTTGCCGACTGGCGACGGCCCCCATGCCGCCGGTGTTGGGGCCTAGGTCGCCGTCGTTAGAACGCTTGTAGTCGCGGGCCGGGGTGAAAATGAGATATTGATCGTCGATGATCGCGGCAAATATCGAGACTTCCGGACCGGTCAGGCACTGCTCGACGAGCACACGCCCCGGACCGAACCGCCGCTGGGTGAAAATTTCATGCAGAAAATCCAAGGCCGATGCTTCATCCGGGCAAACTGCCACGCCCTTGCCTGCCGCAAGTCCGTCGAATTTCAAAACCGTCGGGTATTCCCCAGCAATCGCGGCGACCGCTTCTTCAAACGTATCCGTCGCCGTGCCGCGTGCCGTCGGGATGCCATTTCGCAGCAAGAACGCCTTGGCAAATTCCTTACTCGCTTCGAGCTGCGCGGATTGCTTGGGCGGCCCCCAGCACGGGATGCCGTTTTTCTGACAGAGATTCGCAAGCCCCTCCCCTTTCACCAAATAGCTTTCCTCGCCCGCCACGCAGAGGTCGATGGCATTCGCCGTCATCCACGCGACCAAGGTCTCTAACCCCTCGGCATCAACTGGCTTCGCAATTTCGAAAATGGCATCACTTCCTGGGAAACAAAATAACTCGGGTTCACCCGGAGATTCCGCCAACGCCCTCACCAGCGCATGTTCGCGCCCACCTTTGCCAACGACCAAAATTCTCATCCGCAGAGGTTTTCGCGAAATCCGGCGGCAGACTCAACCCCCAATCGCGAGAACTCGCAGAGAATCTCGATTCCTGAAATCCCCACAGAAACAAAAACGCGCCACAGATTGGAAAATCTGTGGCGCGTGAGTTTCAATCAGAAGCAAATTACACCATCTGGCTTTCACCATTCGGGCCTTGCGTGACCTGAACGATGCGCAGCGGAAGACGGACGAGGATTTCACCGTCGCAGCCGATGTCGATGGAGTAGATACCAGCCTCTTCAAAGCGCAGGCCTTGGAGATTCATGACGATGTTACGAGTGAGGAAAGGCACGTTCTTCGGAAGCGCGACCTCGAACTCAGGCTCGATTGGCATGTTGTTCGGGTCAAGCGATTCACCGTCCTCGTTGATGATGTTGATGGAAAGCTTGTGGCGTCCAGCGTCTTCCGGCGTGAAGCAAAAGCGCATGGCAAGGGCGCACGAGGGGTGCACCACCGGCACTGCACGGGCAGCAAGGGTGTCGAAGGTTCCGGAAATGACGAGCTTGCCGTTGTAGTCGGCGGCGAAGTCACAAAGAGTGGCGATTTGGATGTCCATGATGGATATTTGGATGGATTGGAAGTCCGCCTCAGGATTTTCCATGCGGCAGGGCGTCTTGTCTGAAGAGATCGGAGCTCAGCGTAAAGCGCAAAGAACCCGTGAATTGTGCGAGAATCACAATTTACCGCTTCATAAACTCAGCCCCCATAAACACCCACGGTCACCTCAATCCATTCATTTTTGAAAAGATTTCCAAATTCTTCGATTTTACGGCGATTTTGCCATGGAAAAACCAAGATCTCCCCAAGTTATTCACAACAGGATTCTTAAGCATTTCACGCACTCTGCGTAGCACGTTCACTTTTCGAATTTTCTGAAATTTCTTCATCTAAAACCCTTAGAATCAGCTGTGAATAACTTGCCAACAATCACGAGCAATCTCCAAACAACATCACAACAGACTCATTTTAAACAAACTAGCAATCAATCACCCGCTTGAAGCCGCCAACTCAGTGGGGATAACTCGGATTCAGCACCGCCAAGCGATTCACCGGGAATCTCTGAAGCGAACTATCTGACAGACAAGGAAATCTCCACTCAATCCGGGGATTTGGAGGATTTCCCCAAGTTATTCACAACCCATTCCACAGGGCCACCTCTTCATTCGAGATTTCGAGCACGAATTGGCGAAGCAATTGCTTTTGACCCCGGCCAGCCCATACCCTAGACGCTTCCCCGTAATCATTATGTCCAAGGTCCCCATCATCATCTACACCAAGACCGACGAAGCTCCAGCTCTCGCGACTTACTCGTTTCTCCCGATCGTCCAAGCGTTTACAAAACACTCCGGCATCACGGTAGAAACCCGCGATATCTCGCTCGCGGGCCGCATCATCTCCCAATTCCCGGATTTTCTCAGCGACGATCAAAAGCTCCCTGACGCCCTTGCCGAACTCGGAGCCCTGACCCTCACCCCCGAGGCGAACATCATCAAACTCCCCAACGTTTCTGCCTCCGTCCCGCAGCTCAAAGCCGCCATCGCCGAGCTCCAGTCAAAAGGCTACACCCTCCCCGATCTCCCGGAGAACCCCACCACCGACGCCGATAAAGACATCAAGGCCCGCTACGCGAAAGTCATGGGCAGCGCCGTCAACCCCGTCCTCCGCGAAGGCAACTCCGACCGCCGCGCTCCCAAAGCCGTCAAAGACTACGCCAAAAAACATCCGCACTCCATGGGAGCTTGGTCAGCCGACTCGAAAACTTCCGTCGCCTCCATGGACGGCCACGGCGATTTCTTCTCCAACGAAAAATCCGTCTGCGTCCCCGCCGCCACCGATGTGAAAATCGAGTTCATCGGCGCGGATGGAACCACCAAAATCCTCAAACAATCCACCCCGCTCAAAGCCGGTGAAATCCTCGACGCCACCTTCCTCAGCAAGGCCGCCCTCGTCGATTTCCTCGGCAAACAAATCGCCCAAGCCAAGGCCGACCACGTCCTCCTCTCCCTCCACCTGAAAGCCACCATGATGAAGGTCAGCGACCCCATCATCTTCGGCTATGCAGTCGAGGTCTTCTTCAAGGATCTCATCACCAAACACGCCGCCACCCTGAAGGAACTCGGCGTCGATTTCAAAAACGGCTTCGGCGACCTCGTCGCCAAGTTAGAAAAACTCCCTGCCGACAAGAAGGCGGAAATCGAAGCCGACATTCAAGCCGCCTACGCCAACGGTCCCGCCCTCTCCATGGTGAATTCCGACAAAGGCATCACCAACCTCCATGTCCCCAGCGACGTCATCGTCGATGCATCCATGCCCGCCATGATTCGCGCCGGTGGAAAAGTCTGGGACGCCGCAGGTAAAACCGGCGATACCCTCGCCGTCATTCCCGACTCCTCCTACGCCGGCATCTATCAAGCCACCATCGACTTCTGCAAAAAGCACGGCGCGCTCGATCCTAAGACCATGGGTTCCGTCCCCAACGTCGGCCTCATGGCCCAAGCCGCCGAGGAATACGGCTCACACAATAAAACCTTCGAAATCCCCGCCGCAGGCACCGTCAACGTGACTGATGCTAACGGAAACGTTCTCCTCTCCCACCAAGTCCAAACCGGCGACATCTGGCGTGCCTGCCAGACCAAAGACGCCCCCATCCAAGACTGGGTAAAACTCGCCGTCAAACGCGCCCGCGCCTCCGGCGACCCCGCCGTCTTCTGGCTCGACAAAAATCGCGCTCACGACACCCAGATCATCGGCAAGGTCGAAGCCTACCTCAAGGACCACGACACCACCGGCCTCGACCTCCGCATCCTCCCACCCGCCGAAGCCTGCACCTTCTCGTTAGAACGCATCGTCCAAGGCCTCGACACCATCTCCGTCACCGGCAACGTTCTGCGCGATTACAACACCGACCTCTTCCCCATCCTCGAAGTCGGCACCAGCGCCAAGATGCTCTCCATCGTCCCTCTCATGAACGGCGGCGGCCTCTTCGAAACCGGCGCCGGCGGCTC
>JANPAU010000078.1:0-4605 GCA_031430055.1 Akkermansiaceae bacterium
TGTAGAGGCTGGAAAGCTTGTTTTCGAGGATCCTCGCCCGGAGCATCGATTGAAACACCGAGCGCAGAAAATCGCGATTAATCACTGCCTCACCGGCGAAAGGTTGCATATCCGAATTCGGCACGGCGCAAAGCTAAGACAGTGCGTGCGGAACCTGCAACCGCTTTCCGGTAAACTCACGCTCCGCGTTCATTCCATGCCAACAAGTCATTGTAAATAAGTCTTTTGCCGCCGAAAAGATCCAGCGCGCTGCCTGGTTTGACTGCCAGACTGACTGGACTTCATTCTAAACGGCGGCAAAGCCTCGCTAAAGGCGTTGTTCATCCATGGAATTGTCGGACTTCTGGAATTGGTCCTTGCCATCCTCTTGAAGATTGCCACTCCTTTCCTTGTTCGCTCCGGCGGATGAGGACTCAAAAACCTCTCACAAAGCGGTCGGCATCGACCGCAACGATGCCGCCAAACTGACCGAAAGGCCGGGGGGGCGGCGGCGCATGTCCAGGTCGACTCTACGGGGAAAACTAAAGGCCGTTGCGGTCGTCTTTGTGCGGCTTTTTGACTCCCCGTCCACCAGGAAGGATCACATCCAACCTTCCCAATGAAACCAATCCCAATCCCCCTCGCGCTTCTCGCCGCCCTAGCAACCACAGTTCTCGTCCGCGCACAGGACAAGCCTACAGCCGATTTTCCCACCCCGGCCCGCATCCTCGGCGAGATCGCCGACGGTACCCCGCCGCCACCCGAGCCACCGAAGCCGAAATTCATCGTCCCTGCGAAGGATGTGCTTGAAACCAAAACCCACCCCGCAAACCCTCGCCTCCATCCAGTCCCTTCACGATCTCTATAACAACGAGCACGACCGCCTAAAAGAAGCCTACGATGGCTGCGAGCGAGCCCAACGCCAGCACGAAGCCGAGCTGAAAGCCAATCCACCGCAACCCAAAGATATCGTCCTCAACTACTGGTGCATCGATTCGAAAGATCAGCCCAAAACGAAAGGAACGACACGATGAAAAGACTTCTTTTGATCCTCTTGATTTCTGGTATCTGGCTTCTGATTTCTCCCGTCTCTTACGCCATTGTCGATTCCAATGAAAACGACATGAGTGATCTATGGGAGAAACAATACAACTCGGGCCAGCTCTACCCGCCCTCCTTCTTTCCTCTCGACGATGCCGACGGTGACGGTGTCTCCAATCAAGACGAATCCATCGCCGGCACGGACCCGGCAGACGGCAAGCCGCCCGATGGATTCTTTCAAGCCCAAGTGATCCACTCACCCGCCGTCTATATCACCGGGCCTAATGGTCCCGAAATTTTTAGCCCGCAAGCATTCACCATTTCTTGGGCCACTGTCATGGGAAAACGCTATACCCTACTGTACTCGCCCGATCTTTCCGCAGGAAGCTGGACTCCCATCGGCGACCCAGTCCTAGGCTACGGTTATGATACCGGCACCGTCGTCGCGCCCTCACAGGTCGGTGGCGGCATGCCGGACAAGCTTTTCTGGAGGGTCGCCGTCGATGACATCGACACCGACGGTGACGACTTCAATGATTACGAAGAATACCAGAAGGGAACCGATCCCAACTTAGCGGATCACGACGACGACGGCCTCCCGGACGCTTGGGAAGTTCTTCATGGACTTTCTCCTAACGATAACGGGGACATCAATGTTGATGAAGGCCCGGATGGCGATCCGGACAGTGATACCTTGATAAATCTTTATGAATACTGGTATTCCGGTGCCCCTTTAGATTTCGATACTGATGACGACAATCTCGACGACTTTTACGAAGCAGCTATTTCCAACACCGACCTCGACAATGCTGACACGGACGGTGACCAACTCACCGACGATGACGAAGTCCTCCTTCACCTCACCGATCCAACCCTCTTCGATACCGATCAAGACGGCTTGCCGGATGGCTTCGAAGTGGGGTCCATCCACTTAGATCCCCTTGTCCACAACAACAGTGCCAATGACTCCGATCAAGACGGCCTGTCTGATATATTCGAAGCCACCTATGGCTTTAACCCTGACGTGAACGACTCCACCACCGACCCTGACGGCGACGGTCTGACCACTGGCCAGGAAGCCGTCTATGGAACCGACCCCAACGATGACGATATCGACAGGGATGGCCTCAACGACAAACAGGAAAAAGAACACCTTCCCAACCCAACCAACCCATGGAACTGGGACACGGATGGCGATTCGCTACCCGACAAGTGGGAACTGGATTACGAGCTTGACCCCACCAGTCACAACAACTTCAACGCGGATAACGACCAAGATGGCCTTGGCCTCCATCTCGAATACCGCAATGGCACTAACCCAAACCTTGGCGACACCGACATCGACGGCACTCCAGACGGAGTGGAAGTTGCAGCCAACACCAGCCCCAACGACCCTGACTGGGGAGGAACCCCGCCCGCCGCAGCACCTCCCGCAGGTTCGCAGTTCGCCAGTGCCGCTCCAGAACTGTCGCTGCCAGAAACTTATCAGGCCGCATTCGAGGTCCGCACCTACGGCAAGAAGCCCACTCAAAGCTGTGCCGTCTGCCACAAGTTGGAAGTCCAGATCGACGGCAAACTCTACGGTCCCAATGAACCCGCCACTTTGCTCAAAGGCAAAACCTATGACATCCGCGTCAAAAACACCCCGGTAAACCTCATTCCAGCGGGGCCGGAGCCACCTCACATCGACAACGCGACATTCACCGTCTGGCCCATGCCAGTGGGAACGCAGACAGTCACCGCGTATCCCGCCGAGAGCACGGAGCCGGACGCCTTCATCGCCACTCAAGACGGTGTTCTCCAATACATTATCGGCAATGACGAGAAGCTCCTGGTTCAAGACAAGGAGTGGCCGGACGATAAAGCGGGAGAGCCTACGAATAAAAAGGCGACTTTCTTGGCAGTGGAAGCAGTCAGTGAAGAGAAAAATCCCATTTCTCAACTCAAGGTTGGAAAAATGTCAGAAGCAGGGGTGCTGAACGGAGCTGGAGCATCTGCGACACTCGATATTGAAAAGGATTCAGATCGGTTCTTCCTGCGGGTCAAGGACGGTGGTAGCATTGGAGGAATTTCGTTGAAAATCTCGACTGTCGAAAATCCAGACGCAGCCTACAACGACAACGCCACCCAGATTGACCTAATTGCGGACGGCGGCGATGCGATTTCGAAATCAATGCTGTTGGTGTCCGATGACGTGGATGACGATCACGCGGTCGAGGGTATCAATGACGACGTCAAGAATGACCGAACCCACAAAGTCCAGCTTGGCGGGAATTTTAAGATCGAAGGTATCAAAATCGGCTCTGGTGAATGGCAGACGATGGACATGAAATTCCCTGTGAAAGTTGAAAAGACAGTCAATGTGAAGTTGGTGAACTGCAAATATGGCGGATTTTTTAGAGGGCCTTGTTGGGAACCTGGTGAAGTTACGAACGCGAAACAAGCTTTGAAAGAAAGATATGCTCAAACGGGGATCAATTTAATTATTGCTGAGGTTCCTGGACCATGGATCGGAATTTCTGGATGGCTGGATAGCGGCCAATATCCCACGGAGGTTGTTAACGGAGTACTCGCGGTGCCTCAGAAAACCCAAGACATCATCGACGATGGTCCTCCGTTAAATCAAAATCAGGTAGTTATTTATTTAGTCGGTCGCCTCAATGTGAGCTCGGGCGTTTTCTACAATGGGGTCGCAATTCCTCCGAAGTATATCAGCGATGCCAATGTTAAATACGGCAACAAAGTATTGGTTGGCAGCCAAGCTGCCGGATACTCTCAGTATTTTACCAGTTCACATGAATTACTTCATATTTTGCTCGATGCAAAACATGATGATTATGAGACAGAGTATACGGACGATAAAATGTTATGGCATGAAACAGTCCCCAATGTTTGGATTGATGGAACAAAACGCATATCTCCGCGCCAAAATGAAGAGATTCAAACTAACCCGCTAGTTCAATGAAGCTTTCGAATATCTTTTTCGCGGTAATTCTCGGGTTAAATGTATGCTTGGCCCAAACAACTTCAGACGACTTCACTGCCGAACTTAGTGGTGGGGCGGGAGTAGGTGGGGGGGGAGAGGACGCGCTGCATAAGTTTCAGCTCCTGCCGCCCAATCAGCAATCGCAGGTTCTTGAGGCGGTCATTCGCAGATTACAGTCCCTTACCGGAGGAACCAATCCTCTGAAACGAGATTCTCTGGACTACGTCAGAAACGCGGCCAGGCTTTTGCTTCAGGCGGGCACCGATGAGCAGATCGTCGCGGCACTAGGGAATTTATCAATGTTCGGCCATGCGGAACCGGATGCTGCTGGAGTTTTGGCATCGTGCAAGGGTTCTGCTGGTGTCGAAATTATCCAAAAACTCGCAGAGAAGCGACTCCCTGAACTGGAATCTGCCATCAACCCGAAGAATGAAGAGGAGAAGGCACGGTCCAATGACATTGTGCTTCCGTTTTATTTTCTCCTTCTCCGTTTGGACGGTGCTAGGAATCCAGAGGGGCCGCGTGCGGCAAAGAGGCTAAGAGATCAGGTTGCCGCGCAATACGTGTCTGAAAATGGCAAAATTTTAGTGGCCTTGCTC